>CAVAWW010000122.1:0-2012 GCA_963592475.1 bacterium | reverse complement strand
TTTTCTTTTTATTTGAAAAAGAAAACGCCTGCAAAAGAAAAGCAAACTCAGGGCTTCGCCCCGAGACCCCGGCAACGCCGCGCCGCAGTACTTAGCCTGCGGCTCTCAATCGGTTGCTCGGCACATTCGCACGCAAACGCGCCGGAGCTTGAACGAGTGCGTGCTCGTGCGTCTTGCTTCGCAAGCCGTTCCCTCGCCTTTCTCATATAGACTTCAAACACTGCGGCGCGGCTATTGAATGTATGATTATAAAATTTAGCTGAGTCGCTTGTCTTTACTCTGCTATGACTCAAGTGATAGATAAATCCAAGTTTACCGAATTGATAAACGACGCACTTTTATACACCTTGCGGCAACAAAAAAACGACCTATGAGCCATAGATCGTTTTTATATTCTACAAGCACCCC
The DNA here is from genome assembly GCA_963592475.1 of bacterium. Classification (GTDB taxonomy): domain Bacteria; phylum Bacillota; class Clostridia; order Oscillospirales; family Acutalibacteraceae; genus CAG-177. The sequence goes on along the minus strand of CAVAWW010000122.1, from coordinate 1,604 downwards.
GCTAAAAATCAATGGGGAAATTATTCATCAAACAGACCGTCCATGAGTTCGAGCGCTGCTTTGCGGCGGCGTTCTTCTTCCTCGCGGTCGAGCACGAACGAGCCGTCCGGCAGGCGGCGCAGGACATTGCCCTCGACCGCTCCGTCGGGGAGCAGAGCGCGGCTGATATTGACCATTGTTTCGCCGTCTTTTTCGCAGACTGCGTAGCTTCCTTCGATACGGTCGATGGCGTAATACTCCATTATTCCGCCTCCTTTTTTACTTCTCAGCGGTCTTGTTATCCGGGAAAGCCGTTGAAAGATGCTCACCGTCAGAGCCGACAACTATCGTGCCTTTTATATCCGTGCGCTCATATGGGATATTATATTTCTCGAGCTTTTCTATAGTCTCCTTGTGCGGATGACCGTAGTCGTTATCCTTGCCGCAGGAGATGAGAGCGAGCGACGGGGACACGACTTTGAGGAATTCCTCGCTTGTCGATGTGCTACTGCCGTGATGACCGAGCTTCAAAACATCGGCTTTGATATCCGCGCCGTTTGCGAGAATCTTCTTCTCGCTCTTCTCCTCGGCATCGCCCGTGAAGAGGAACGAATTTTTGCCATAGACAACCTTCATCACGACAGAGGCATTGTTGAGATCCTCCGGAGTGCCGACGGGTCCGACTATAGTTATCTTTGCGTCGCCGAGGGTATATGTATCGCCGACTTTTGCGGAGATGACTTTGGCTCCGGACGCTTTAATAGCCTTTATGAGCTTTTGATATATTGAAGTTGTGGGGACAAGGGAGTTCGGGAGCTTCGGCATGATGATATTGTCGACCTTTATACCCTCGATAACCTTGGGCATACTGCCAATATGGTCGGAATGGGGGTGGGTGGCGACTATGTAATCAAGCTTTTCGACAGAGTTCGCCTTGAGATAATCGAGTATCGTCTGGTCGTTGCCGCGCTCGCCCGCATCTATCAGCATGGCGTGGTCGCCGCTCTTGACTAAAATGCTGTCGCCCTGACCGACATCTATAACATGGACGGTGAACGGCTGGTTGAGTGCGTCGCCGCTCTGTATCGTCTGCTCATTGCCCGAGAGCAGCTCGCCCCATGTGGGGATATCGAACGGAAGATTCATATAGGGCGCGAAGGTTATCAGCAGCGCGACGGCTATCACGACTGCGGTGACGATTATCTTCGTGCGCTTGTTCTGTGCGGCGGAGCCGCCTTTTCTCTGATTTGCCATAATTTCCTCCGATCAGGTCTCGTCGTCTGCGGGAGCATCCGACAGGGCGCATTTCTCCATCCACTGCTGCTTGGTTATAAGCACCTGGCGGGGCTTGCTGCCCTCGAACGGTCCGATGATACCCTTGCTCTCGAGTTCGTCCATGAGCCTTGCGGCGCGGGCATAACCGAGCTTCAATTTGCGCTGGAGAAGAGTTGTTGAAGCCATTTTGGCATCGAGCACGACCTCGACGGCGTTCGGGAACATCTCATCGCCCGGCTCCTCGCCGTCTTCGCTGCTCGCGACGCTGCTCTTCTTGCTCGAGCCCGCTATTGCCGCCTGCCTGTTTATCTCGTCCATAATGCCCTCATCGTACTCCGCCTCGGCGTTGT
>CAVAWW010000121.1:0-2091 GCA_963592475.1 bacterium | reverse complement strand
GGACGACAAAGAGCATGATGCGTCCGCTGTATTTTGCGACCTGGCGCAGAAGCGAGTGAACTTTCTGCTCGGCGCGCTGGCTCGTATAGGGCGGAGAAGCGAAGTGAATAGCTATCAGCTCCACGCCGCGCTTTGCCATCATCCAGCCTGCAACGGGGCTGTCTATTCCGCCGGAGACGAGCAGAGCCACCTTTCCTGCGGAGCCCGAGGGCATACCGCCCGCGCCTTTGAGTTGGTTGCCGTGGATAAACGCGCACTTGTCGCGCACCTCGACGTTTATTATAACATCTGGGTTATGAACATCGACTTTAAGATGGTGGAATTTCGAGAGTATCTTTCCGCCGACTTCTCTGCATATTGCGGGAGAATTGAGCGGAAACTTCTTGTCCGCGCGCTTTGCCTCGACCTTGAAAGTCGATGCGGCGTTGAGCAGGGGAGCCGTATATTCAACGCAGGTGTTGAGAATAACGTCCATATCCTTTTCGACTGCGGCGGCACGCGAGAGTCCGGCTATGCCGAAAACCTTGAGAAGTCTTTCGGTCGCCTCGTCGAGATCGGCATCCTCTGGTCCTTCGACTATTATCGTCGACTGCGCGGGGGTGCAGGTGAATTTGCCGAGCGACGCGAGTCTGCGGCGGATATTCGCCATGAGCATATCTTCAAAAGTGCGCCTGTTGAGTCCCTTGAGCGCAAGCTCACCGTTTTTGATGAGAATAACTTCCTTCATATTGTGATTCCTTTTTTATTTATTTTACTTATTTTTTCTTATTGTTTTCTGCCCCTCGGCAATGCCGTCGATGAGCATATCTATCTCTTCTTTTGTGGTAAAACGCGAGAAGCTGATTCTGAGCGGGCTCTTTCGCACTTCGTCGCTCAGCCCCATATTTTTGAGCACCGAGCTCTGATGTCCCTTTGAGCACGCCGAACCGCTCGAAACATAGACGCCGCGCGAAGAGAGAAAGTTGAGCATCGGCTCGGAGTTTATGCCGAGCACCGAAATATTGGTCACATACGGCAGCGCGTCCTCGGGCGAGTTTATAACGACTCCGCCGAGAGCCAGAAGTCTGTCCCGCATATAGTCACGAAGCTCAGTAACTTCTTTGAGCTCGGCCGCAAGATTCGGCAGAGCCGCAGCCGCCGCGCCGAAGCCCGCTATCGCCGGCATGGGCTGAGTGCCGGGGCGCAGTTTTTCCTCCTGCGAGCCGCCGAAAACTATCGGCGACAGGTGCACGCCTTTTTTTACATAGAGCGCGCCGACGCCCTTAGGTCCGTGTATCTTGTGGGAGCTGACCGTCATCAGGTCAACGCCCATCGCCGCGGGCTTGAGCGGCAGTTTGCCGAAAGCCTGCACCGCATCGCAATGAACAAGTGCGGGCGACTTCGCGCGCGTTACCGCAGTTCTCGCCGCTTCGACGGGCTGAATTGTGCCCGTCTCGTTGTTGACCGCCATAATACTCACGAGTATCGTGTCGGGAGTCACGGCATCAAAAAGATCGCGCTCGCTGATGCGCCCGTTTTTGTCAACGCCGAGGCGTATAACTTCAAAGCCCTCGTTTTCGAGATGCTTGACCGTCTCATCAATGCTCGGATGCTCGACGCTCGTCGTCACTATCCGTCTGCCGCGCCGGCGCATGGCATGAGCCGCGCCCTGAACGGCAAGATTGTTGCTCTCCGTTCCGCCGGAGGTGAAATACACCTCGTCATCCCGGCAGAAGAGCCTGCGCGCCACATTCGAGCGCGCGTTTTCGAGCATTTCGTCCGCCTCTATCCCCTTTTGATGCAGGGACGATGGGTTGCCCCAAAGCTCTGTCACAGCGGTTTTCATCGCTTCAACAGCTTCACTGCACACGGGGGTCGTGGCGCTGTTGTCAAGATACGCCGTCATAAGAAAAATCACTCCAAACCGCACGATTCCCAATTATACTTATATATTCTATATTATACAACATAATCACCGGACTTGCAATATATTTGAGCGGATTGCGGCGATACTGCGCGCGACAAGTTTTTTCCTGTCTGCGCATAAAACGCCCGCCCGCTACATTATATGATATAAAGTGCAACAAGGACAGCAAATAAAGATTGACAAAA
>CAVAWW010000120.1:0-2451 GCA_963592475.1 bacterium | reverse complement strand
ATTCGAACCCTGAGAGGGTGAGCGGCGTTTAGAAAACAGTCCGGGGGACTGTTTTTAGCCGCGAAGTGTGAGGCGGGTACTGCTGCGCAGCAGCGGTCGCCGAGCACGCAAGGCGGCGCAGCCGACTGTATCCCTTGCAGCGCGCCAAGTTAAAAGCCTTGATAACTCTGAGCTTTTGGAGTTTGAAGGGCTTTTTTCTTTTTAGTTTTCGGTAGCATTTCTAACACTTTTTCTAACATTTATCCTGCAAAACAGCTTTAAGTACCAATTTTTATATAACCTGTTGACATTTGTTTTTGAGTTTGCTATTATATACATACCGAAAGTATGTGAGGAGCGAATATGAGCAGAAATAAATATCCGGAGGAAACGGTAAATCTTATCCTCGATGTGTCCCAACGGTTATTCATAGAAAAGGGATATGACAACACAACGATTCAGGATATCATCGATGAACTGGGCGGACTCACAAAGGGCGCGATATATCACCATTTCAGTTCAAAGCAGGATATCCTTGATGCGGTCATAGAACGGCTTTTTGCAAAAAATACGCTGTCTGCGAGTTGGCGTAAAATTCAATCCGATACCGGTATTACGGGCGGAGAGAAGCTCAAGCGTATGCTTGCTGCGGCTCTGACGGATGAGCAGGAACAGCAGTTCAGAAAATTGGGAGTGCATTTGCAGAATATGCCGCAGATGCTCAGCGACCTTGTTCTGCGCTCCGTAAACGATATAGCACCTAATGCTTTTGAACCGGTTATCGAAGAGGGCGTTAGGGACGGATCTCTGTCGGTCATGTTCCCGAAGCAGGCTGCCGAGGCGGTTTCGCTTATCGCGAATATTTGGATAAACCCGCTTGTTTTTCCTGTTGACAACGAAGAGCTGAAAGCAAAGTTTGAGTTTATTTGCGGTATAACAAAGTCCATCGGGCTTGACATTTCCGACATCTATCCGCTGCTCGACAAAATGAACAGCGATATCAATCTTTAAATATTCGGGAGGGCTTCGCACCTCCCATATATATTAATGTTAAACATACCAAAAGTATGTAAGGAGGTAAACCATGTCAACAACTTACACGAAAAGAGAAAAGTTCCGGTATCTTCTGGGTCTTTCCGGTCAGAACATCATATACGGAACAGTTACATCCGTGCTCGCATATTATCTTCAGTTCACGATTCTGATTCCTGCCGTATGGGTCGGTCTGATATTAAGTGTTGCGAGAATATTTGACGCCGTCAAAGACCCATTTATCGGAGCGATGATAAGCAGAGGAAAACATAAACTAAAGGACTATCTTATCGCAGTGCCGATTCCCACAGCAATACTGACGATTCTCTGTTTCAGTAACGGAATTTATTCCGCGGAAAACAGTATGCCTAAAAATATTTTAATAGTGTTATCTGCGTTTGTGTTTTACATAATATGGGAAGTTGTGTTTACAATCGGCGATATTCCGATAACCGGGTATCCGTCAGTGCTCACAAGTGATGAGGGCGACAGAACAAAGTTGCTTTCGCTACGTCCGATAGGTGGAATGGCGAGCGGTATAAGCACGCTTGCCGTTCAGCCGATTGCTTTTGCGTTGTCGGCAGCTTTCGGCGGAAGTGCAGTGGATGAGCGAAATGCTTTTCTTATAACGGTTGCCGCGTTCTCAATTATCGGTGGAGTGCTTTTTCAGTTTACTGCAATCGGCTCGGTGGAAAGGGTTTCTGCCGAGCGCAACGAAAATTCGGGTCAGCTCAGATGTTTTATTACAAATCCGTTGCTCAGAAAAATCAGTATATCGGGATTTTTGGGCAGTCTGAAAGCCATGACCGGTGTTATCCTCACTCCGCTGGTAACCTATTATTTTGCAAGCAAAAATCCGCAGATGTCGCTGATTTATACGGCACTTTTCGGAGTGGGAAGTATTGTGGGGCTGGTAATCTCGGCGGCAGCAGTTCCGAGTTTATCTAAAAAATACGGAACAAAAAGGCTCTTTGCCGCCGTCAATCTGATAAACATTTTTCCGAATCTTTTGCTATTTGCGCTGTATGTTAAATATCCTCAAAATATGACGAACATTCCGCAAACGGTTGCAATGTTCGTACTTACACTTATAATCGGAAGCTGTGTAAGCATTTCTTCGACCGTTCAGACGCTGATAATCTCACAAGCCGTTGACCTTGAAGAAAAAATATCCGGAAACAGACCGGACGCGCTGTTTTTCTCCGCGCATACATTCATTGTCAAGATTGGTACCGGTTTATCGACGCTCGCGGCGAGCATAGGCTATGCCGTTGTCAAATTTTCATCCTCTGAAACGGCGGCGCTTAACGATTTTATTGCAAACGGCGGAATCCCGAGGCTTGACGGCAGATATTCAAATCTGATGACGCTTCTGTTCATGCTGTATACTCTGCCCGTTGCGCTGAGTTCGCTTCTGTCTGCAATTCCGTTTATTCGAGG
>CAVAWW010000119.1:0-2526 GCA_963592475.1 bacterium | reverse complement strand
GGAAGCGCAGAGTCGTTCCGCTCTCGCCGCAGTCGAGAATGCCGCCGTCATGCAGTTCGTTAAGGCAACGGAAGGTTGCGCGCGTGTCCTCGGAGGTGCAGAGCGATTCGGAATTTTTTTTGCCTGCGAGCTTGGTGGCTGTCATCAGCCTGTGCGCGTGCGACTTCGACGGCGGAGCTTCGAGAGAACCCCGAAGCTTGCCCGGTGTTATTATGATATCCATTGCGCCCTCCGTCAAAGAGAATATATGCTTTCGAGCGCATCCGGGCTTGTCTTATATAGGATGCACTCGCCGATTTTAGTCGGCAGAATGAGATTTATTCCCGCCGAGCTGCATTTCTTGTCGCGGTGCATGACTCCCGCGAGCTCATGAACCGGAATATCGGTCGAAATGGGAAGCCCGTTTCGCGCCATAACTTTTTTCACGCGCTCCGATATATCATCTTTGCACACGCCGAGCTTCTGCGCCGCGATGCAGGCGCGGACAGTGCCTATCGCCACCGCGTGACCGTGTGAAACAGCAAAATCGCTGCATCGCTCTATAGCGTGGCCGAGCGTATGCCCGAGATTGAGCTTCTGACGCTCGCCCGTGTCAAATTCGTCGCGCGAGACTATGTAGCTTTTTATCTCGACGCAGCGGCGCACGATGTTCTCTATATTGCCTTTTACGTCGCCTGACTCGAAAATTTCAAAAAGATTTTCATCGGAGATTATGCCGTATTTTATGCTCTCCGCCGCGCCGTCGGCAAAGAGCGAATCGCTCAGCGTGTCGAAGCAATCGGGGTCGCACAAAACGAGCGACGGCTGATGAAATGCTCCGGCGAGGTTTTTGCCCTCGGGGAGATTGACTCCCGTCTTGCCGCCGACTGAGGAATCGACCGCCGCCAAAAGAGTTGTCGGTATCTGGACGAATCTGACTCCGCGCAGATACGCGCTCGCCGCAAAACCGGTTACATCGCCGACTATTCCGCCGCCCAGAGCTACGAATATATCGCTCCGGTTGAGGCTGAGCTGCGCCGCGAACGAGAGGATGTCGCCGACTGTTTTGAGGCTCTTGTGCTCCTCGCCGTCCTCAAAGACAAATTTTTCGCAGTTTATCCCCGCGTTTTTCAGCGGCTCGAGCGCGGCTTTTGAATATAGCCCGTCCACCGTGCGGTCGGTTATCAGCAAAGCTCTGCCGGCGCCCGTGTATTTTTTTATAAGCTCTCCGGCTCTTTTTAATATACCGCGCTCAATGAGCACATCGTATTCGGTCGATGCCCTGACTTTTACGGTCTGCATGGTCTTCACTCCTGTTTTTTTATCCGCATATGGCTTTTCTCTTTGTGCCGTCCTCGAGCAGGGCTTCGAGCTTCGCCCTGTCGTTTGACGCTATCGCGTCGCGGTATTCGGTCAGATTATTTATAATGTTATCTATTTCGTTCAAAAGATTGTCGCCGTTTTCGAGGAACAGCTCGCTCCACATATTGGAGTTGAGCGACGCGACGCGCGTCATGTCCCTGTAGCTGCCCGCGCTCATGCCCGTGTGTTCGAGCGCGGTCGGGCTCTTTATATATGCGCTTGCAACGACGTGCGCGAGCTGAGAAGTGTAGGCGATAATCCTGTCATGCTGTTCGGGAGAAACAACGGTGATGCTGCCGAAGCCTATCGAGAGGAACATCTGCTTTATCTCGTGCAGCAGTGCGATGTCCGTGCCGCCGTCGGGGGTCAGGATCATCGAAGCGTTGTTGAACAGCATGCCGAACGAGCTGTCAAATCCCCATCTCTCGACGCCCGCCATCGGGTGTCCGCCGATGAATTCAAAGCCGTGGGCTTTTGCAAGCTCGTGAGCGGGTGTAAAGACGTATCGCTTTACACCGGAGCAGTCTATAACGGCCGCGCCTTTTTTGATTATATCAGCCTTGCTCTGAAGAAATTCGACCGTTGATTCGGGATAGAGCGCGATTATAACTCTGTCGCACTGCGCGAGGATATCGTCCGTCAGTTCGCCGTCTATTGCGCCGACGAGCTTCGCCTTGAGCATGACGCTCTCGTTTATATCAAGACCGTAAACCTCGCTGTCCGTGTTGTCTTTGAGCGCTTTTGCCATTGAACCGCCTATGAGTCCGAGGCCTATAACTGCTGTTTTCATAATTATTATATCCTTTCGACAGACTGTTGGCAACCTTACATTTTATATGCGAACGGGCGGATGCTGTTGACGCCCTTGACCACATCGTCGAACGCCTCGGGGGTCAGCGACTGCGGACCGTCGCAGAGCGCGTGCTCGGGGTCGTTGTGGACTTCGATAATAAGTCCGTCCGCTCCGGCGGCGGTGGCTGCAAAGGCCATGGGCTTTACAAGCTTCGAGATGCCGGTCGCGTGGCTGGGGTCGACGATTATCGGCAGATGCGAGAGGGTTTTGATAGAGGGAACGGCTGAAACATCGAGGGTGTTTCTGGTGTAAGTCTCGAAGGTTCTGATTCCGCGCTCGCAGAGGATAACATTCATGTTGCCGCCCGCCATGATGTATTCGGCGCTCATGAG
>CAVAWW010000118.1:0-2623 GCA_963592475.1 bacterium | reverse complement strand
GACCCAACCGTTTTTTATAATTAGGCTTCCAATAGCTGCGCCGCAGTGTTTGACAAGCCAATTGGGGCAGGCGAGGGAACGGCTTGCGAAGCAAGACGCACGAGCACGCACCCGTTCAAGCTCCGGCGCGTTTGCGTGCGAATGTGCCGAGCAACTAATTGAGAGTCGCGAGCTAAGTACTGCGGCGCGGTGTTCGCGGGGTCTCAGGGCGCAGCCCTGAGTTTGCTTTTCTTTTGCAGGCGTTTTCTTTTTCAAATAAAAAGAAAATGCCGAAACGCGGTAAGTATCAAATATTTGATTATGGTAGGACGAGAAGGTAGGGTGTAAATCTCACAAATTCATTTCGCGTCGAGTCGTATATAAATAAATTTTGTGGCAGATGATATCCGATCTGCCGGAATATTTATTGATTTGAGCGCCAACGAAACTAACCATTTACTCTCGGTAGACATTGTTGTCGGGAATGCGACCGTTTTATAAACATTTGCCCTTATACGCGAGGTTTCTGCTGTCATAATAAAACTCCCGAACGCACAAGCATCCGGGAGTGTGGAGCAGGTGAGGGGAATCGAACCCCCGTGTTCAGCTTGGGAAGCTGACATTCTGCCATTGAACTACACCTGCATTGCCTTGATATAATAGCACAGTGTGTTTGAAAAATCAATATCTGCATAAAATAAAATCCCGTTGTGCCCACCGCTTTTACGCTGCTTCGACAAAGCTAAAACAAAAAACTTTCATCCCATGCGAAAAATTTTTGAAAAAAGGTTGACAGAGGGACTGAGAGTGTGTATAATATTGACTCGCAGGTGAAAGAAAACCTGTTCGGAGTTTGATATTGGGGAATTGTGTAACGGTAGCACGACAGACTCTGACTCTGTTTGTTGGGGTTCGAATCCCTATTCCCCAGCCAGAAAAAAGCACTTGCTTTTAGCAAGTGCTTTTTTTAATAGAACGGGCTTATACCCATGATGTGTGCGAGCACTTCATAGCTTGAATCCAAAGAAAATTTACCCGGAGGTGTCCCTGTGAAAATAAAAGCTGCTGTTTTCGATATGGACGGACTGATGTTTGATACCGAACGCCTTGCGATCGCGGCGTGGGACTACGCGGGCGAGAAGATGGGACTCGGCAAGGCGGGCTATATGGTCATGAAGACCCTCGGCGTGACAGCCGAGCGCGCGGACGAGATATGGCGCGAGGAGTTCGGCGCCGATGTCGATACCGAAGCCATGCGCCGCTACGGCAGGGAATTCACTGATAATTTTTATGCACATAACAAAGTGCCCGTGAAATACGGACTTTATGAACTGCTCGATTGGCTGAAATCGGCGGGGATAAAGACCGCGGTCGCTTCGTCCTCGACCCGCAGAGCCGTTCTGCGCAACCTCGAAAGCGCGGGTATAACTGATAAGTTTGATATAATAGTCAGCGGCGAAATGGCGGCGCGCTCAAAGCCCGCGCCGGATATCTATCTCAAAGCGTGCGAGCTGCTCGGCGAAAGCCCAAAGGATTGCATAGCTCTCGAAGATTCACGCAACGGTCTGTGGGCTGCGCATAACGCCGGATGCCGCGTGATAATGGTGCCCGACCTCTGGCAGGCAGATGAGGAGACAGAAAATGTACTCCGGAAAAAATTCGCCAATCTGCTCGAAGTCAGAGACTTCCTGCGCGGAGATGAATAATAAAGCGCAAAATACGCAAATAATATACAGAATCCTATCCGCAATTTTCGGCGGGTAGGATTTTTGCATTGGTTTATGATAATACGAGCTGCATTGATAAATTTGGATTTGTAGCTGTGATCAGCACGAATTTTTACAAAGTAGAAGCAAACATCTCAGTTAGCCTTTATAATCAAATTTTCAATAGCCGCGCCGCAGTGTTTGACGGCTAACGGAGACAGGAGAGGGAACGGCTTGCGTAGCAAGACGCACGAGCACGCACCCGTTCAAGCTCCGGCGCGTTTGCGTGCGAATGTGCCGAGCAACTAATTGAGAGCCGCAAGCTAAGTGCTGCGGCGCGGCGTTGCCGGGGTCTCGGGGCGTAGCCCTGAGTTTGCTTTTCTTTTGCAGGCGTTTTCTTTTTCAAATAAAAAGAAAATGCCGAAACGCGGGAAGTATATATCGTTTGATTATTGTGGGGCGCGAAGGCAGTGAGTCAATTATATATAAACAAATCAAAATTGTTGTATCGGCTGCGCCGATAGCGGACAGCCGCAAGGGCTGTCCCTACGGTCGGTAAAATCAAAGATTCCATGCCGCTGTCGCGGCGGCGGTGCGCGAGGTCGTCGCACCCTACAGGTTGCACGTCACTAAAATTGTGCCGTGTTCGCGGGCAAATAGTATCCGCCACTACCGCATATATTTATTACTTTGAGCGATGCGAAATAACCCCTCAGTCTGTCGAAAAAGTCTGTCATTGCACGGACTCAAGGCTCCCCTGTGTAAGGGGAGCTGTCACGGCTAAGCCGTGACTGAGGGGTTGTTGTAATGAAAGTTCAAAATACTCAGCATTTTTGAAAAATTTCAACTTATTCAGAACAATCCCTCCGGCGCTTCGCGCCACGGCAGAAAGTCAAGCAAGTGCAACACTATCAACCTTCAAAAACCTCAGCCGGAGA
>CAVAWW010000117.1:0-2818 GCA_963592475.1 bacterium | reverse complement strand
AACCGTGAGTTTCAGAAACGCCTGATTGATACATTTGTAAACGCCGTGTATGTGTACGATGATAAACCGGTCTTGACTTACAACTATCAGCACGGAACGCAGACAATTTCGCTTGGCGAGATCGAGTCGGCGCTGAGTTCGGATTTTGATGGGGCTACTCCACCAGTAACACGAATACTGCTTTTGCAGTGTTCGTGTTATTTTTATACCCGCACACGATTTTCTAATCTTCGTTTAATCTTTACACGCTATGATAAAATCCGTATAATTATATCGGAGGGTGATTCAATGCGCATTCTGCTTGCCGAGGACGAGAAGAGCCTCAACAGGATAATCACAAAGCAGCTCAAGGCTGCCGGTTACAGCGTGGACAGCTGTTTTGACGGCGGCGAGGCATATGATCTGATAACATCGACCGACTATGACGCGGCGGTGTTCGATGTCATGATGCCGATAATGAACGGGTTCGAGCTTGTCAAAAAGATAAGGGCGCACGGCATAAATACGCCGGTGCTGTTCCTGACGGCGCGCGATAGTATTGAGGACAGGGTCACGGGGCTCGACATCGGGGCTGACGACTATCTGATAAAGCCGTTTTCGTTTGACGAGCTTTCGGCGAGACTGCGCGTCATGACTCGCAAAAAATACGGTGAAAAGACGGGTATAATCTCCGTCGGCGACCTGACAGTCGACACGGCAGCGAGGCGCGTTGAGCGCGCGGGCAGGGAGATATCGCTCTCGGCGAAGGAATATGAGCTGCTGCAATATCTCGTGATGAACAAGGGCGTCGTGCTCAGCCGCGAGAAAATTGAGGATCACATCTGGAACTACGACTACGAGGGCGGCACGAATGTTGTCGACGTATATATCCGATATCTCCGCAAGAAGATAGATGAAGGCGAGGATATCAAACTCATTCACACCGTGAGGGGTGCAGGCTATGTCATCAAATAAAAAAATAAGACCCGCGCGCCGCCGCTCCTCGTTCAAGCTGCGGATAACGGTATGGATAACGCTGCTCATCGCTGTTGTGAGCTCCCTCGGCATCGGCGGAATACTGATAACAGGCTCGCAGATTGCCGATTCGCGCCTGCAGAATGAGCTGATAAGCACTGTCGAGCGCAACGTTGACGAGATAGAATACAAGAACGGCATTCTCGAAATCGAGAACGATTTTGCGTTTTTCGTCGACGAGGTCTACTGCAATGTCTTTGACTCGAGCGGCAGATATATCGACGGCGAGTCCCCTGCCGCGCTGATAAACAGCGAGAATCTCAAGAACGGCGAGGTCGGAACATTCGAGACGGACGGGAACAAATATTATTATTACGACACCCGTCTCGATTTCAACAAATACGAATACGAAATCGACGCCTTTTCCGGGAAGATAATCAAATACGAGGCGGATACCGCAATGTCCGAGCTCAGCGACCCGGTCTACAAAAGCACCGAGTTCAAGGACGGAATAAACAGCGAAAAGGCAATTGATATCGCGCTCAAGCACGCGGGTCTGACCCGAGACGAGGTCAGCTCGCTGAGCGTTGAGCTGCCCGCAAATGCGGACAGGACGGTTTTCAAAGTCGAATTTATATGCAGCAACTCGACCTATCCCCCGGTCTGGGTGCGCGGATTTATCAATGCCGACGCTGCCAAGAGCGCGTTCGACGCAATAAACAGGACGGTAATATATATTCTCCCGGCGTTTATTGTCATCGCCGCCGTCGGGGCATATTTGATATCGCGCAAAACGATGAAGCCGGTCGAGAATATCTGCCGCTCGGCGCACGAGATAACCGACGGAACCGACCTCTCAAAGCGCATAGAGATGGAGAAGAGCGCGGGCGAAATATACACGCTTGCCGAGACCTTCAACGACATGCTCGCAAGGCTCCAGACCTCGTTCGAAAACGAAAAGCAGTTCACCTCCGACGCCTCGCACGAGCTGCGCACGCCGCTCGCCGTGATAAAGGCGGAATGCGAATACGCGCTGTCCGACAACGCGAGCGAGGAAGACATGCTCGAGGCGCTCTCGTCGATAGACGAGCAGACGGACAAGATGACGAAGCTCGTCACGGCTCTGCTGACGCTCTCGCGCACCGAGCAGGGCGACAAGCGCTACAAGCTCGAGGACACTAACCTGAGTGAGCTCGTCAAAAAAACATGCGCCGATTTTGTCCCCGCGAAGAACATCACGCTCACTGCGGACATCGAAGACAATATTATAATTCCCGCGCAGGCGCAGCTGATCTCGCTGATGCTCGAAAATCTGCTCTCGAACGCCGTCAAATACGGCAGAGACGGCGGGCACATTGAAGTCAGGCTCAAGAAAGACAACGGCATCGTGCTCTCGGTGAAGGACGACGGAATCGGGATAAAAGAAGAGGATCTGTCGAAGATATGGGGCAGATTCTACCGCGCGGACGAATCCCGCAGCCGCGAAAGCGGATTCGGCCTGGGGCTCTCGCTCGTCAGCCAGATAGCGGCGCTCCACGGCGGAAAAGTCTCCGCCTCCTCCGTTTACGGCGAGGGAAGCGAGTTCACCGTGACCTTTTGACGGCGGTATAACAGCATAAATAAATGAACCGGTTGCAATAGATTTTCTGCTGCAATCGGTTTTGTTATTTTATATTGTTGAGCGGCGGGGACAGATGAATTGGGATTTGTCAATCACTCGAGCCATGGCAAAGTAAGAGCAAGCGACAGTCGCCCTTTACAATCAAGTTTTTAATAGCTGCGCCGCAGTGTTCGATAGCCAACTGGGACAGGCGAGGGAACGGCTTGCGAAGCAAGACGCACGAGCCCGCACTCGTTCAAGCTC
>CAVAWW010000116.1:0-2827 GCA_963592475.1 bacterium | reverse complement strand
TATTCACTTCGCGGGCGGATAATATCCGCCCCTACTTACTTTGAGCGAAGCGAAACTGACCTCTCAGTCTCGGCTTTGCCGAGCCAGCTTCCCTTGCAGGAGCGCATAATGATTTTCATGACCAATCCACTCCACCTCAACCGCATAAAACCAAATCAATTTCCCCCTATGTTTTCCTCTTTTCCCCTTGACCCGCTTGACTTTTTCTGTCAAAAAATGTATTCTCTATATTAATACTATGTTTTCCCTTGAAGGTGATAAAAATGAAAAAATTCAGGAAAATTGCAGCGGTTCTGCTCTGCGTCGTTATGATAGCGGCGTCGCTCCAGTGCCTCGCTTTTGCCGCACCGCAGGACAGCGGCAAGCTCAACTTCCTCGTGCTCGGCGATTCGATAGCCGAGGGCTTCGGCGTTGAGAACAAAGAGGACGCGGCCTACGGCAAGATAGTCGCCGACACCAACGACTACAATTACCGCAACCTCGCTCAGGTCGCAAACGATACGCAGGATCTTATCAGAAAAATCGAGACCGTTGACGAGTTCCGCGAGAGCATCGCATGGGCGGATGTCATAAACATCTGCATCGGATCGAACAACTACCTTGCGAGCAAGGATGTCGTCTGGATAACCATCGGCGCGCTGTTCGGAACAAACGACAAGAAGCTCGACGAGATAGCCTACGGCATCTACGACGATCTGAATACTATCTATTCGCTCATCCGCGAGATAAATCCCGATGCAACGCTGATATTCGATAATATATACTGCGCGTGGAAGGGCCTCGGACATATTCCGTTTATCAAGGCGGTTTCGCGTATAAACGCTATGCTCAATAAATTCGCCGCAAAGCACGACGATGTCGTTATATTCGACACAAGTGCGGTCATTTCGCACAACACCGAGCTTCTGGCGGACGACTGCGTCCACCCGAACGCAAAGGGCAATGTCGAGCTTGCAAGGCATATGCTCCTTTTGCTCAAAAATCTCGGACTCGGGGAAAATACCGAACCCGTTATCCAGACTCCCGGCGTGGACTATAATTTCTACCGTCAGAGCTTCGGCAATGTGTTCGGCACGGTCGTTTGGCAGCTTGTTCGCTTCCTGACCGGCAACGTGCCCGGACTCGATATCTGAAATACAAGAGGACAGCCCAATAAATCGGCTGTCCTTTTTTACTTTAATGTGCAAAATTTTTATTGCACAAGGCGCGATATGATGCTATTATATATATTAGTTTTTTATTTTGGGATGTGATGACATGGATTCAAGCTATCTTCCGTCAGGATATAAGCCCCTGCTCGATATCAGACAGACTCAGGTGGCTATCAAAAAGGTCAAGGATTTCTTCGAGAGGGATCTCGCTATCCAGCTCAATCTTACTCGTGTCTCCGCGCCGCTTTTTGTGCGCTCGGATTCCGGACTCAACGATACATTGAACGGCGTCGAGCGCCCCGTTGCGTTCGATATAAAAGACATGGACAGCGATGTTGAAATCGTTCAGTCGCTCGCGAAGTGGAAGCGCCGCGCCATCAAGGATTACGGCTTCAAACCAGGCGAGGGTCTCTATGCGGACATGAATGCCATACGCCGCGACGAGGATACTGATAATCTCCACTCCGTCTTTGTTGATCAGTGGGATTGGGAGAAGATAATAACTCCCGAGCAGCGCAATGTCGATACCCTCAAGAGAACCGTCCGCGCGATTTACAGGAGCCTGCGCCACACGGAGACCTATATCGCCGAGGAATATGATTTCGTCGGCAAGTTCCTGCCCGATGAGATATCGTTCATCACCACGCAGGAGCTCGAGGATATGTATCCCGACCTGACTCCCAAGCAGCGCGAGACCGAAATTGCCCGCGACAAGGGCGCAGTGTTTATCATGCAGATCGGCGGCAAGCTCCGCTCCGGCGACATCCACGACGGACGCGCCCCGGACTATGACGACTGGAGCCTCAACGGCGATATAGTCGTGTATTATCCTCTGCTAGACATGGCGTATGAGCTGTCGAGCATGGGTATCCGCGTCAACGCCGAGTCGCTCGCGTCTCAGCTTGAAGAGAGAGGCTGCCCCGAGCGCGCCGAACTCCCGTTCCAGCGCGACCTGCTCAACGGCAATCTTCCGCTGACCATGGGCGGCGGCATCGGCCAGTCCCGTATGTGCATGTTCTTCCTGAGAAAGGCGCATATCGGTGAAGTCCAGGCGTCCATATGGCCGCAGGAGACCGTCGATGCATTCAGAGCGCAGGGCGTCTGCCTTCTGTAAAAAAATATGCTCTGTCCATTCGGCGAATAAATAAAATAAAGAAGCCAAGCTGCAAAACACAGCTTGGCTTTTGTTATATAAAATTGCAGTTGAGGCGATCCCAAACGAATTTATATCTCCCTGAACACAGCGGCAAATCCGCCGGAGGGACGCATTGCTATATCTGCGCTGTCGGCACTTGTGACGGCTATCTTCACTTTGTTGTACCCGTGCTGATCCGTAAGATTGTCCATGTATATCTCGGCTTCGTATTTCGCGCCGTCTTTTAAAAATGAGAACGGCAGATTTATCTTCCGCTCGCTCTGGGCGCTGTTAAACACGGCGGCGTACCATCTGTTTCCGCTGCGCCGCGCGAAGATTGCAATCTCGCCTATCTTGCTGCCGGGGAGAACGTGCGTCTCGTTCCAGATTACAGGCAGGGGAGAGACGAACGAGTCGAGCCCGTGCGCTTTGAGAATTGACGGGTCTTCGCTGACGGTGAAAAACGCCGAGTTGTATATTACGGCAGAGGCGAGCATATGGCAGATGCTGACTTCGTTCAGGCATCTCGGCACGGAGAAGC
>CAVAWW010000115.1:0-2923 GCA_963592475.1 bacterium | reverse complement strand
CCCTGCGCCTTGAAGCCGGAGAGTCCGGTCAGCGGGTCGATGTCCGCCGCTTCGAGTGACTGCGATGAGGATTCGCCGCTCGTGCTGTCTGCATCCGGATTTTTCTTGCCGCCGGAGCATTTGACGGCGATGAGGACAATCATCACGATGAGCAGCAATACAGCCGCGATGAGAATGTAAAGTCTCGAATTGTTTTTCTTCTTCTTTTTCTGCTGAGCTGACATTTTGAAAATACCTCGTTATCTGATGGATTTTTCTGTCATATTAATTATACATTTGGAAGCCATATTTTTCAACAGTAAAGCTCTGATTTTATTGACTTATCTTTTTACTATGCTATATAATAGTAAAAAAGCCGGTAATTTTTCTCGGCTTTGGCGCGGAATATTTCAGCGCGCCGGAAAAGGAGGTAAACCCAGATGGCAAGAGTATTCAATTTTTCAGCAGGTCCTTCAATGCTGCCAGAGAGCGTTCTCAGCCGCGCGGCTGCGGAGATAATGGACTATCACGGAAGCGGCCAGTCCGTTATGGAGATGTCGCACCGCTCAAAGGTCTTTGAGGGAATCATGGACGAGGCGCAGAGTCTGTTCAGATCGGTGCTTTCAGTGCCCGATAATTACGATATACTGTTCCTCCAGGGAGGAGCTTCGACCCAGTTTGCCGCGATTCCGCTCAACCTTTTGAACGGCAGCGGAAAGGCTGATTATATGCTAACCGGTCAGTTCTCGACCAAGGCGTATAAAGAGGCATGCAAATACGGCGATATCAGAGTTGTCGCGTCCTCGAAAGATAAGACTTTCTCTTATATTCCCGAGGTCACCCGCGATGATTTTGACCCCGAGGCGGACTATGCATATATATGCCTGAACAACACTATCTACGGCACGAAGTTTCCGTATATTCCCGACACAGGCGATGTGCCGCTCGTCGCGGATGTCTCGTCGTGCTTCCTCTCGGAGCCGCTCGATGTCTCGAAGTTCGGTATCGTCTACGGCGGCGCGCAGAAGAATGTTGCCCCTGCGGGACTGACTATTGTCATAGTGCGCAAGGATCTTATCGGCAGGGCGCGCGATATCACGCCTGCGATGCTCGACTACAAGAATATGGCGGACAACGACTCGATGTATAACACGCCGCCCTGCTGGTCGATATATATGTGCAAATTAGTGCTCGAGTGGATAGAGAAGCTCGGCGGGCTTGAGGAGATGAAGAAGAGGAACGAAGCAAAGGCAAAGATTCTCTACGACTTCATCGATTCGAGCAAGATGTTCTCGAACCCCGTCAGACACTGCGACCGCTCGCTGATGAACGTGACTTTTGTCACAGAGAGCGATGAGCTCAATGCAAAATTTGTCGCCGAGGCGGCAGAGGCAGGATTTGTCAACCTCAAGGGACACCGTTCGGTCGGCGGAATGCGTGCATCCATATACAACGCCATGCCGGTCGAGGGAGTGGAGCAGCTTGTTGACTTCATGAAGGAGTTCGAAAAGAACAACTGAGGGGGAGAGGCTGATGAAAGAGATATTAACGCTAAATAAAATAGCAAAGTGCGGCACCGACCGCTTTGACAGCGCAAAATATGTCTGCACTGACAATGTGGAAGATCCGGCGGCGATAATGGTGCGCTCGGCTTCGATGCATGAGATGCAGTTCGGAGCGGGTCTTTTGGCAATCGCCCGCGCGGGAGCGGGTGTGAATAATATCCCGATTGATAAGTGCTCGGAGCAGGGCATCGCAGTATTCAACACGCCCGGAGCGAATGCGAACGCGGTAAAGGAGCTCGTTATCTGCGCGGCTCTTCTCGCTTCGCGCAAAGTCGTAGATGCTATCGACTGGTGCAAGACTCTAAAAGGCGAGGGCGGCAATGTCGGCAAGCTCGTTGAAAAGGGCAAGAGCTCATTTGCGGGTCCCGAGATAAAGGGCAAGACCATGGGCGTTGTCGGCATGGGTGCTATAGGCAAGCTTGTAGCCGAAGCGGCGCGCGACCTCGGTATGAGAGTCATCTGCTTCGACAGAAAGGGCAGGAGCGAAATAAGCGGCGTTGAGACCGTTGACAATATGGACGCGGTTTTCTCTGCGGCGGATTACCTGACCCTGCATATCCCGTGCAACGACAGCACGAGAAATATTATCAATGCGGAATCTATAGGCAAAATGAAAGACGGCGTGCGCATCCTCAATTTCGCGCGCGGCGAGCTTGTGAACTCCGATGATATACTCGCTTCTCTCGCCGACGGCAAAGTCGCGGCATACGCCACGGACTTCCCAACCGACGCACAGTTGGGTGTGCCCGGAGTTATAGCTATCCCGCACCTCGGCGCCTCCACGCCAGAGAGCGAGGACAACTGCGCCGTCATGGCTGCCGACGAGCTTATCGGCTATATCGAGCGCGGCGAAGTGAAGAACTCTGTCAACCTGCCCGAGCTCACGCCGCCCGCAGAGTTTGAAAAGCGCGTGTGCGTTATCTACAAAGACGGTGAGGGAGTGCGCGAAAACATCGTCGCGGCGCTCGGCGGCAATATAACGTCGCTTAACAGCGCAGTCAAGAACGGACTCGGCTACCTCGTCTGCGATACGCCGAACCCCGACAGCGAAAAGATAACCGCAGTCAGCGGCGTCGTCAGAGTGAGAGTAATATAACAATAAATTAACAGTAAACCCCGGAGGATAACTTCGGGGTGAATTTTTTGTATTGTGGTGGGCTACAATTGGGAGTTGCCTATTACTTGAGCTATAGCAAAGTAAAAGCGCGTGACTCAACTAATTTTTATAATCAAGCCTCCAATAGCCGCGCCGTAGTGCTCGATAAGCCGATTGAGAGAGGCGGGCAACATCACCGAAGCGCCGCCGGTGGCGGATGAAGCGAGGTGATGTTGGCGAAAAACAAGGAGCATAGCGCCCGCTCCAAGGGCGATAGGCGACT
>CAVAWW010000114.1:0-3042 GCA_963592475.1 bacterium | reverse complement strand
TTATTTGAAAAAGAAAACGCCTGCAAAAGAAAAGCAAAACAGGGGGAATCCCCCCTGTACCCCCGCGAAGCCGCGCCGCGGTACCTAGCTCGCGGCTCTCAGTCAGCAGCTCGGCACATTCGCCCGTAAACTCGCTTCGCTCAAGCAATACGGGCTCGTGCGTCTTGCTTCGCAAGCCGTTCCCTCGCCTGTTTCAATTGGCTTATCTAACACTGCGGCGCGGCTATTAAAGGTTTTATTATAGAAGTCAACTGGTCACTTGCTTTTATTTTGCTATAGCTAAAGTGATAGATAAATCCAAATTTGCACATTTTTACTGTACCAGCATTTATAATTTAATATGAACACATCAAATTTCCGCATATTAGATACAAAAAATCGGCTGCCGTTTTTGTTCGACAGCCGATGATTTTTTATGTTCACTTTTTCATTTGCTCGCGCAGGTGGTTTGAAAGCAGAGCGAGCGACGACGCCATATTCTCGTTCTGGACGAGTATGCCGTCCGGGACGACGAGATGAACCGGAGCAAAGTTCCAGATAGCGCGGATGCCGCTTTCAACAAGCAGATCGCATATCTCCTGCGCGCTCGATGCGGGGACGGTGATAATGCCTATATGCACATTCACCTTGCGGCAGAAGCTGCCGAGCTGGGCTATCGGGAAGACCGTCTTGCCCTGGAATTCGGTCGGCTCTTCACACAGATCGAACGCGGCGATTATGTTGAGCCCGTATGCCTTGAAGCCGCTGTAGTTGAGCAGCGCCTTACCGAGGCTGCCCGCGCCGACTATCACGGCATTATCGATATCATTATAGCCGAGGAAAGCTTCAAGCTCCGCGATAAGATCCTTGACATTGTAGCCGACCTTCGGCTTGCCGGACGAGCTGACGCTCGCGAGATCCTTGCGCACCTGAACATCATTGAGCTGAAGCGCTTCGGCGATAGTTGTGGCGGATATATTTTTCGGCGCATCCTCCGGGAGGCTCTGGATATAGCTCAGGTACATCGGCAGTCTCTGAAGAGTATGTTTCGAGATATTAGGAACCATAAAAATTTCACCAACCTGAAGATTATACTTGTACTGCAACTATTGTATCATATTTTTTCAGATAGTTCAAGTAACCTTCGGGGCAAAAAAAATCGGGGGAGCCGCCCGAGGGCGACTCCCCTTCTCACCTGCCTTTTGAGCAGGATTTCAGTTTTTGTTCACAGTCTTAGACCGTGAAAGCAAAGTCGGTGGTATCCCATACCTGCTTGCCGTTGTCGATGTACTTCGCGGTTGCGGTGTAATCGCCTTCGGTGAGCTTAACATTGATGGTCCAGATCTCGCCGTCGCCGTTAGAAGCGATGGAGACATTGGCGTCATCTCTGTTGAAGGTTCTGGTAGCACCCGAAGCGTAGGTTATCTTGACCTTCTTGGCAGTGCCGTTGACGGTGACTGCGACAGAATCAGCAGAGGCATTGACCTCGGTAACGCTGACAGCCGTTGCCGGCTTAGCGCTGATAACTACGTTGACTGCAAGGCCTTCGCTCCATGTATTTCTTCCATACTTCGCTCTGACAACATAGTTGCCTGCGGGAAGGTTGAAGTTAACAGTCCAGATCTCATAAGCGAGGTTGGTGCTGTTTGCATAGACCTCATTGCCCTGTGCGTCATAAGACTTGATGGAGACTCTCGGATCAAGTCTTGTAAGGGTGGTGGTTCCGCCGTTTGCATAGACGAACTGGATCTTGTCAGCCTTATCGGTGACCTTAACGCGATAGTCCTGCTTGCCGCCGTAGTTCGGGGTGTCGTAGGTAACTTCGGTAACGTCGCCGATCTCAGGCTCGGGCTTCTGATCGAACGCGACTGTGAAGCCATAGCCATCGTTCTCCCAGTATTCCTTCGCCATCTTCGCATAGGCAGTAAACTTGCCTTCTGCGAGGTTAGCATTGATGAGCCAGATTTCGCCGTCCTCAGTCTTCTCTATCTTCAAGATACCGAGCGCATTGGCATCGCTTGTCATGGAGGTGTTTCTGTCAAACGTGCGGGTATTGCCGTTTGCGTCAACTATCTTGATCTTCAGAGGCTCGCCCTTGACCTTGACTGCATACTGATGCATGCCGCCGTAGTTCGGGGTCTCCGGAGTGACGGAGATGATGGAGGAGTTGCTGGCAACAAGGATAGCGTCAAATCTGACATCCTCGGTGCCCATGGTTCCGACTGCGGGATCCCAACCGTTGAAGTTGTAACCGTCGACAATCGGATCTGCGGGAGCTGCGATCTGCTCGCCGACCTTCGCAGTAACGGTTGCATGAACTTCGCCGTTTACATAGAAGGTAGCGGTGTAGGTCTCACGCTCGAGAGCTGCGACTGCATCGTTGATAGCAGCGGTTGCCGCATCGACATCAGCCTGCTCGGAATACTTCTTACCGGAAACATCGGCTGCAAGAGCTGCATCAAGAGCCGCTCTGGACTCTGCGGTGTAGGTCTTATCATAGTCCGCCTCAGCCTTCTTCGCCTCAGCCGCCTTGACTGCCGCGTCATATGCGGTGTAGTCAGCGCCGTTCTCGCTCCACTGGGAAATGAGAGCAAGGTCGGATGCGGGCATGGTGGCGGGAACTTCGATGTTCCAACCGGTGAAGGTATAGCCCTCTCTTGCTGCCGGAGCGGCAACGCTGAGAGCTGCGCCGTAGTAAACATCGGACTCTACGCCGTCAACAGTAAGCTTATACTGGTTACGGCTGTAGTAAACCTTGAGAACAAGGCTGCCGTCAGCTGCGACTGTGCCGGAAAGGATGCTGTTGTCAGCAACCGTGAATCCCTCGCGGGTCTCGGGATCGACGGAGACGGCCGCGCCGGTAGTGGCAGGAACGACCTTGACATCAGCTGCGCCGTAAGCGCCGTTGACATCCATGACGTAAGTCTCAACTTTGTAGGAGACTTCGCCGGCGGAGAACTGAGCCTTAAATGTCAGTTCGTGTGCGGGCATGCTTTCGGGAATCGCAGGATCCCAGCCGGTGAAGACATAGCCTTCCTTAGTCGGGTTCTCTGAGGGAACAGG
>CAVAWW010000113.1:0-3218 GCA_963592475.1 bacterium | reverse complement strand
ACGTCGGTCAGGAAGAAGTTTATGTACTTCGAGCTGGTCATGCTCGTGTTCATGCCCTGCGCACCGCGGCCGAGGGCATAAGAGAGCGTCTCTTTCCAGGTCAGTACGGTTTCTTCTCCGACATCGCTCTTGACGATTTTTGAGTTGAGAAAATCGGATACTTTGCTCACTTCATCATCTCCAGATAAAAATTGAAACAACTATATAATTATATTATATAACCTGCACTGAGAAAAGACAAGAAACAAATAAGCAAAAAATGTCCGATTTAAACGAAAAAATAAAAAAGTATATATTTTTTGTGTCGGAGTTTACTTTTGGCGCCCGTCTTGGTATTATTATGTATAGATAAATAAACTTGAAACGGAGGAGTTTCAGTGTCAGAAAAAATCAAGGTTGCGATAATCGGCTGCGGCGCGATAGCGAACTCTGCGCATATCCCCGCGTATATGAAAAACGAAAAGGCGGAGATAAAGTATTTCTGCGATATCATCCCCGAGAGAGCGGACGCTGCGGTCGAAAAATACGGCTGCGGAAAAGCGGTCTATGACTATCACGAGATACTTGACGACCCGGAGCTTGATTCCGTCTCCGTCTGCACCCATAATGACCTGCACTCGGTCATAGCGATAGACTTCATGCGAGCGGGCAAGGATGTTCTCAGCGAAAAGCCCGCCGCGCGCGTGCTCTCTGAGGCGCTCGAGATGCAGAAAGTTTCCCATGAGACGGACAGAATTCTCAGCATCGGCGTGTGCAACCGCTTCGGCAACGCGGTCAATCATATAAAGGATCTTATAGACGCGGGTGAGCTCGGTGAGGTCTACCATGTCTATGCGAGCTTCCGCGCGAACCGCTCCATTCCCGGCATCGGCGGCGACTTTACACGCAAGGCGGCGTCCGGCGGCGGCGCGCTGATAGACTGGGGCGTGCATTATCTCGACCTCATTCTCTATTGCTGCGGCGAGCCCAAGCCCCTGACCGCATCGGGCGAGGCGTTCTGCAAGCTCGGCAAGAACATAAAAGACTATGTCTATACGAACATGTGGGCGGAGAATACCGCCGACAAGGACGGCGTTTTCGACGTTGACGATTCCGTCACCGGCATCGTCAGAACCGACGGCCCGACCATAACCTTCAACGGCGCGTGGGCGGAGAACATCGGCGAGGATGAGACATATATAGATTTCATCGGCGACAAGGCGGGCATAAGGCTCGAATACGGCGAGGGCTTTGTAATCTATTCCGTCAAGAACGGTATGCTCATGCGCAGCGAGCCGAAGTTCAGAACGAACAATTTCTATGAAGCGGAGATAAATTCATTTGTCGACTGCGTTATAAATCATGAGCATAACCGCGCCGATATCGATCTTGCCATCGGAACTTCCAAAATAATGCAGGCGATATATGACTCGTCCGAGCTGCACAGAGAGGTCGTTATCGACTGATTGCTTGAAAATCGGCGGAATTTGTGCTATACTCGCCAAAAAGAGGTGATTTGATTGAAGATCTCCACAAAGGGACGCTACGCCATGCGTCTGCTTATCGATTTGTATGAAAATCAGGGCGACGGCTTCGTTGCTCTCAAGGATATTGCCGCAAGACAGGATATATCGAAAAAATATCTCGAACAGATTGTGCCCGCCTTAACGGGCGACGGGGTTTTGAAAACTTCGCGCGGATTCCAGGGCGGCTACCGCCTTGCGCGCGAGCCGGAGGATATCCCTGTCGGCGAGATACTGCGCCTCACCGAGGGCAGCCTTGCGCCCGTGGCGTGCCTCGACAGTAAGTCCAATGAGTGCCCGCGCTGTGCGGATTGCCTGACCCTGCCGCTTTGGCAGGGACTTGAGCGCGTTATCAACGAATATCTCGACGGCGTGAGCCTGCGCGATGTCATTGACGGGAATATAAAATAAGATATATTTTTTATTGAAGCCGCTGTGTTTTGCAGCGGCTTCTGACTTTTTTATGCGGGACACGCATAGATATATAGCAGACAAAAAACAAAGGAGAAATAAAAAATGAAACGCCTTTTTGCCTGCATTATTCTGCTATGTCTTTTCTGCTCATGCGCCCGGACTCCCGCAAAACTTCCGGAACAGACGAGCGATAGCACAGCGGAAACTTCTGCCGTTTACACTCCGAAGCCCGATGAGATTCGCGCCGTGTGGATAAGCTGCTATGAGCTGCCGGATGCAGCTCGGGGCGAAGAAAAATTCCGCGAGCGGGCGGAGGAGATGTTTAATAATGTCGCGGATATGAAGCTCAACACGGTCTTTGTCCATGTCCGCGCCTTTGCCGATGCCGTCTATCC
Organism: bacterium; assembly: GCA_963592475.1. Taxonomy (GTDB): domain Bacteria; phylum Bacillota; class Clostridia; order Oscillospirales; family Acutalibacteraceae; genus CAG-177. The sequence goes on along the minus strand of CAVAWW010000113.1, from coordinate 907 downwards.
GTCGAAGCTTTTCCCGTGGTCAAAATATTCCTGCAAGGGGAGTGACCCGGGCTTCGATCCGCTGAAAGTGATGGTCGAATGCGCCCACAGAGCCGGACTCAAAATTCATGCGTGGATAAACCCGTTTCGTGTCAGTTCGTCCGATAATATTGACTCTCTGCCGCAGGGGAGCCCGGCAAAAAAGCTCATCGGCACGGATGCCGTTATCCAGCTCAAAAACGGAATATATTTTGACCCCGCGTCGACCGATGTTCACGCGCTGATATATGACGGCGTGCGCGAAATTTTGGACGGCTACGAGGTCGACGGCATACATATCGACGACTATTTCTATCCCACGCGCGACGAGAGCATAGACCGCGCGGAATATGAAGCTTATGTCTCCGGCGGCGGGGATAAAGGACTCAACGAGTGGCGGCGCGACAGCGTCAGCGCGTTTGCGGCGGGTCTCTATTCGCTCGTCAAGAGCTACGGCAGCGACAAGATATTTTCGATAAGTCCCGCTGGCAACATTGACGGCAACGAAAACGCTCTGTTCGCGGATGTCGAGCTGTGGCTCTCGACTCCGGGTTACGCCGATTATATTATCCCGCAGGTCTATTTCGGTTTTGAAAATCAGTCTCTGCCGTTTGAAAAAACAGCAAAACGCTGGGCTTCTGTCTCCGACGGGCGCGTCGGGATAATCTGGGGGCTTGCCGCCTATAAGTGCGGGACTCAGGATAAAAACGCCCGGTCGGGGAGCTCCGAGTGGGCGGAGAACAGTGACATTATCGCCCGCCAGCTGTCTTTCGTCCGTCCGCTAAATGCCTATTGCGGATTCGCACTTTTCTCCTATTCATATATGTTCGGAAAAATCAACGAAAACGCAAAAAAAGAAATGCAAAATCTCGAAAATATGTTATAATAT
>CAVAWW010000112.1:0-3788 GCA_963592475.1 bacterium | reverse complement strand
TTCCTCCTTCAGCGTATCTGACCCGAGCCGTAGACAACATACTTTTCGCTCGTCAGATTATTCAGTCCCAGAGGTCCTCTCGCGTGGAGCTTCTGGGTGGATATGCCTATTTCCGCGCCGAAGCCGAACTCGCCGCCGTCCGTAAAGCGGGTCGATGCATTGACATAGACCGCCGCCGAATCGACTTCGTTCAGAAACTTCTGCGCATTGAGATAGTTCTCGGTGATAATACTCTCGCTGTGACCTGTGCTGTATTTCGCGATATGCGCTATCGCCTCATCGATATTATCTACCGTTTTTATGCTGATCTTGTAATCGAGATATTCTTTTCCCCAGTCCTCTTCTGTAGCAGGCTTTGCAAAATCGAGGACGGAGCAGACTATCTCATCGCCGAAAATCTCGACATTCTTCTCTTTGAGTCTGCCAGCCACGGCGACTATCGCCTCCTCGGCGATTGATTTATGAACGAGCACGCTCTCGCAGGCATTGCAGACGGACGGGCGCGAAGTCTTGGCATTAAAAACAATATTCGCCGCCATGTCGATATCCGCAAACTCGTCGATATATATATGGCAGTTGCCTGAGCCCGTTTCGATAACCGGGACAGTCGAATTTTCAACTACGCTTTTTATGAGACCCGCTCCGCCGCGCGGAATGAGCACATCGACGAGCCCGTTCATCTTCATCAGCTCGTTTGCGCTCTCGCGCGAGGTATCTTCGATAAGATTCACGGTATCTGCGGGAAGTCCCGCTTTTTCCACCGCCGCTCGCATGAGGTTCGCCACTGCTTTGTTTGAATTTATCGCCTCTTTGCCGCCGCGCAGTATGACTGCGTTGCCCGCCTTGAGGCAAAGAGCAGCGGCATCCGAAGTGACATTCGGTCTTGCCTCATATATTATGCCGATAACGCCGAGCGGCACGGTGACTTTTTCTATTCTGAGCCCGTTCGGTCTTGTCGAGCCGGAGAGGACTCTGCCGACGGGGTCGGGCATCGCCGCGACATCGTCAACGCCCTTTGCCATGCCCTCTATGCGCTCTGCGGTGAGGGTCAGGCGGTCTATCATCGACTCGAGCATGCCGTTTTTGCGCGCCGCCGCTATATCTGCGCGGTTCGCCTCCAATATGCTCTGCACATTTTCGCGAAGGGCTGATGAAATCTCCCTGAGTGCCGCTTCGCGCTTTGCTCCGCCGGCGCGTGCGAGCTCTCGCTGAGCTTCTTTTGCGCCTTTAGCTATTGATAAAACAGTTCCTGCGCCCATTATGTGCGCTCCTTCCGTTAAGCTTTCGCCTTGAAATAAGTTCCGGTCTGCCTGCCGTCGAGCAGTCTGTAGATATCCTCGGGCTGAGCGCCGTTCATCACGACGGTGTCTATCCCCGCCTCTGTCGCTATCTGCGCGGCGTGGAGCTTCGTCACCATGCCGCCCGTGCCGCGGGTGCTGCCCTTTGTGTCGGCTATCGCCATGAGCTCATCGCTTATCTCCTCGACAACTGGGATGAGATACGCACTCTCGTCCTCGCGCGGGTTGCCGGAATAGAGGCCGTCAATGTCGCTGAGAATTATCAGCGCGTCGGCGTTGACGAGCTTTGCGACCATGGCGGAAAGAGTATCGTTATCGCCGAAGACTATTTCTTCGACCGCGATGCTGTCGTTTTCGTTTATAACCGGAATCGCGCCGAATTCGAAGAGCTTTTCGAAGGAGTTCGAGAGATTCGCCCTGCGCTCGTCGCTTTCAAAGTCGCTGCGGGTTATGAGCAGCTGACCTATCGTGTTGCCGTATTCGGAAAAGAGCTTGTCATACATGAACATCAGCTCGCACTGGCCGACTGTTGCGACCGCCTGGCGGCTCGGGATATCCTTGGGTCTTGCGGGAAGTCCGAGCTTTCCGACGCCGACGGCTATCGCCGCAGAGGTGACGAGAGCCACTTCTATGCCGGAATTTCTGAGATCTGATATCACCTGCGCGAGCTTATCCATGCGCCTGAGGTTTACCTTTCCCGTATCATATGTAAGCGTGGAGGTGCCGACCTTCACGACTATTCTCTGTGCATCCTTTATTCCCTTCATTGCGGACTGCCCCTCATAAAAATATTATTATTAATTATATCATTATTTTTTGCCGCTGACAACCTTATTGTAGAACTTAGCTCCCGCCGTTCTGCCGACCGCGCATATGCACGCGTCGGAGAGAGACGAAAACGAACGAGCGAGCGAGCGTATCTCATCGATGCCCACTCCCCTTATTTTCTCCTCGAGCTCCTTTTCGCTTATCGCGCCGCCGAGCAGCAATTCGCCCGTACCGTAGCGCGCCGCGCGGGCGGAATTTGACTCGAGGGACATTATCAGCCCCGAAAGATAGTGGTCGCGCGCGAGGTCAAGCTCTTCTTCCGTCACGGTATCCGGAAACTCGCGCAGGACTTCTGCCGCGGTCAGAACCGCTTTTTTCTCCGATTCGCGCGACACGCCCATGCTCACGGCAAACACGCCAGCGCTCAGATACGACGACGCGCAGGCATCGACCGAATAGACAAGCCCCTGCTCTTCGCGCAGACGGCGAAAGAGCCGCGACGACGCGGAGCCGCCGAGCATCGAGGCTATCAGTTGGCAGGCGAAGCGGCTGTCCGACCCGAGAGAGGGCGCGGAGAAGCCGATAACTATCTGATTCTGCTCCGTCTTTTTGTCGAAGATATGCACTCCGGGGCAGAAATCCGCCTTGGGCAAAACGGGTATTGCGCCTTTATTTGCAGGCGACGAGAAATAGCGTTTGCACAGCGCGATTATCTTATCCCGCTCGAATTTGCCGCAGAAGCAGGCCACTGTAGACGCGGGAGAATAGAATCTGTCCATATGCGTTCTCAGCATATCGGGAGTCATTGAATTGACCGAAGCACGAGTACCGAGAACATTTTTGCCGAGCTTATGCTCGGGGAATGCCACGAGATAGAAAAGATCCGCGCAGAGGTCGGCGGGGTTTGACTCATACATGGCGATTTCCTCGCACACAACGCCTTTTTCGAGCTCCAAATCATCAGCATCAAGGCGCGGCGAAGTCACCATATCGGCTATCAGCTCAAACGCCGCGGGCGCATCGGCAGAGAGGACGCGGGTATAAAAGCAAGTACACTCTTTATCGGTATAGGCGTTGAGTTCGCCGCCCATTCTGTCGGATATCGAAGCGATATCCTCGGATGAATACAGGGCGCTGCCCTTGAACACCATGTGCTCGATAAAATGGGATATTCCCGCCGTGTCGTCGCTCTCATAGCATGAGCCGCTGCCGACCCACACGCCCATGGAGCAGCTTTTCGCCCTGCTGTCCTCGCTCAGGAGCAGACGAAAGCCGTTTTCAAATGTTATCTTTTCATATTCGGGCATAGATAAGACCTCGTAAATTGAAGATAGATTATATTATACTATTTAAATATGACTTTTTCAACTTCGGCAGACAGCAAAAAACACTGAATACGTTAGCGAAGCGTTCATAAAACAGTTAAGCCGACCCATAGTTTATAGGTCGGCTTTGTGTTATTGCAATGTGCATAGAAATGCGTTATTTATCTTGGCTTGACAAATTGGGATTTGTGGAACACTTGAATTATAGCAAGGCAAAAGCGAGCGACTCGACTAACACTTATAATCAAGTTTTAAATAGCCGCACCGCAGTGTTTGATATCCAATTGAGACAGGCGAGGGAACGGCTTGCGAAGCAAGACGCACGAGCGCGCACTCGTTCAAGCTCCGGCGCGTTTGCGCGCGAATGTGCCGAGCAACTAATTGAGAACCGCGAGCT
>CAVAWW010000111.1:0-4031 GCA_963592475.1 bacterium | reverse complement strand
TGGCTGCGATAAATGAGCATTCCGCCGAGCGAGTAGATAAACAGCGTCATGAGCGTGATGGCTGTCGAATGGGTCAGGAACATCAAAAAATAGACCAATCCGAAACAGAATATTCCGCTGAGCAGCAGGCGGAGAAGCGCAAACAGCGATATCCCCGCAACTGTGTTCATGATTATATAGAACGGCACCGCCACAACAGCAAACAGCAGATAAAATAGAATTGCATCGGGCAGAAAACCGCGCCTGTTGTGGAGAAACAGGACTTCGCAGCCGTCCGCCTCAAAATATTCGCGCACACCGAATATAACCCACCAGACGGATAGCACCGAAAAAACGCCCTGCGAAAACTGCGATACGAATGAGCGCAGCTCTTCCGCGTTGCCGTTTCTGCTCTGCACAATGCACAGCGGCAGAGCCAGCACATAAATCGCCGCTATCGGAACGGGCATGAGGGCGCCCATGTTTTTGATCAGATATTTTTGTCTCTGAAGCAGCAGCTTCATATTCCTTTGAGCGCGCATATGTATCCGTCCTCAACGTTCGGCTTGACGGGCGCAAAGTCCTGCGGCGCACTGCTGACAAGGCGCAGGTAGTACTTTCCGTCGCTGTCGAACTGCTTCTGCTTATAATAAGGCTCTTTGAATTTCGGCAGGTCGTCCATGTCTATGATATATGTTTTGCCCTCGGCGCACGCTGCCATCTCTTCGCGCGTGCCGCTTTTTATTATCTTGCCGTCTCGCATGACCGCAACGGTCTCGCACACAGCATGGACATCTTCGACAATATGCGTCGAGATAAGAATTATTTTATCCTTCTTTATCTCGGAGATAATGCTCTGAAAGCGCAGACGCTCCTCGGGATCGAGTCCCGCGGTCGGCTCATCAAAAATGAGAATATCCGGGTCGCCGAGCAGGGTCTGGGCTATTCCCGCGCGGCGAACCATTCCGCCGGAGAGCGCCTTGACCTTCTTTTCGGCGCAGTCGGTGAGGTTGACTAACCTGAGCGCCTTTTCAACGCTCTCGCGCGCCGACTTGTCATCGAGCCCCTTCATGTTGGCTATGAGCAGCAGCATCTCGTTCAGAGTCAGGTGCTGATACATCCCGAATTTCTGCGGCAGATAGCCGACATGGCGCGAGAAGCTTTTGTCCTTTTCAACCGGCTTGCCGTTATAGAAAATGTGCTCGCCTTTGACATTATAGAGCCCTGTTATGCAGCGCATGAGCGTTGTTTTGCCCGAGCCGTTCGGTCCGAGCAGGCCGTATACGCCATTCGTAAACTCAAATGACAGGCAGTCGACCGCCGCTTTCTTTCCGAATTTATAAGTAAGTCCGTCAATTTTCAACATTTTCAGTACCTCTGTTCAGATCGTCAATGAATTCGTCGGGCGTGCGTGTGTCGCTCTCGTCATACAGATATTTGTCTATCGCTTTTCTGCAATATTCGTCGCCGTACTTATCGGCCGCCTCCTCCACGCGGACATAGCGGGTGTTCATACCCAGGCTTTTGTCACCCTCAGCATATTTCTCAAATGTATCACGCATATATTCAAAAACATAAGCCTGTATTGCAAAGTCCTCTCTACTTTCCGGAATTTGTGACAGAAAATAATCCCTTTCCACAGCGCTTAACGACATATCCGTGAATACCAAAGTATCCCCATAATCGCGCAGGTATTTGCCTTCAAACAACTCGGCGACCATAATAGTATTAAACGGTCTGTCATATGTCTGCATCAGATTCGAAAACACTTTCTTTATTTTACTAATATCCCAGCCGACATATGTATAGACGAGGTTCGTGTCGCCTATTTTATCCTCTTTGTAGAACCCGCCGACAATTGTCAGCCCGGTGGTTTTGCCGGAAAACATATTTTTCCCGGTGCGGTCAAGGTTTGTGAAAAACTTCTTGCGGTTTTTGATTTTTACATCGAACTGTGTCGGCTCATCGAGCATCAAATATTCATATCCGTTGTCATCAGCACACACGACATAACCGGCGCGGGGATAATAAGCAAATACTCCCGGCAGAGCCGCGCCCTGTCCGTTGCTGTAGTGTGTATTTGAATATCCGTCGTAGCTGAATGTGAGCGACGAAGTCTCACCCGCCGTCTCAACCTCTATCCAATCGCCGGTCTGCTTGAATTTCAGCTCCCTGCCGCTCTCATCTTTGACTTCTTTGACTTTGTATCCGTGGTAGAGCGTAAAGCCGTAGATATCCAAATTGCTTGGGGACACCGAGACCTTGACCTCGGCATGAAGCACATTGCTGAGCTTCAATTCCATATCGTATGAAGTTATTTTGAACTCATGGCAAGCCTCCGGAGGAGTTATCTTATTTCTCTCATAATAGCTGATTTCGCGACCGGCACCCTCGCTGTTCATGTCATCATATATAATATCCGAATTGCTTCTGAACACAAACGGGAGCAGGCACAGTCCCGCCACCAAACAGACTACAGCCGAGAACAGTCGTTTCTTTTTTCCTCGTTCCTTTGAGATATAGAAAAACAAAACGGCGCAAAGAACAAGAATCCACACTGCATAGGCAAAAATCCTGTACGGTCTGAGTGAATATCCGTATGCCAGATTAGATGAAGTCAACATTGTCGAAGGGGTCATAAACGGAAACAGGCGTGTTAATACGCTCGCCGAAAAACCGGTCGCTTTATATATAGTGACACACCAATCGCCCGCCAGCGGAGTTGACAGAAGTGTAACCACCGCTATTATAATATATGCTATTCCGCGTTTCGCACCATACGCCAATACCGCGCCAAACAAAACACCTACCGCAGGCAGAATCAAAAGGTTGAGCAATATATGGAGAAGTACTTGAAAAAATGCCATTCCGGCATGAGCAATAACTGTACCAACAGCTATTGTGATTATATTCAAAGCCAAAATAGGAAGCGTAAGGCTTATCAGCACCAACAATTTTCCCGCCAACAGCCGTGATTTTCCCGCCTCCATTGCGCAAGCACATTCATCAAAGCCCACCGCACGATCGGAACGACAAAACTCATACGAAACAAGCGAATAGAAAACAAAATGCAAAAGACTGGCAAGCAGAATCAGCTGAACACCATCAAGAAAGAACGTCGAAGAACGCCCATCAAGCATAAAGATAAATCCATAAGCCGTCACGACGAGCGCCAAAAGTAAATATATAATATATGCGATTATAAGAACCGTGTTCTTTTTAAACTCTTTGAAAAGCAGTAATGATATTCGTTTCAAAACTTCAGCTCCTTATGAATTGCGGCATCCGGTTATAAATCGAATGCCGCAATTCTGTTTATGGTAATCAGTTTCTGATAGTTCCCTCTGCCATGCATCCATATTTGTTTACGCCATCGACATTCAATCGAAGTCTCCAATATGTTTCATATCCTAAATCTTCTGTGCCAAATTCCACCGCATCAGCAAGGGTATATGCTATTTTTGACTTTCCGCGTGTATCAGATGTTCCGCATCCCATAGATAATTTGATTTTAGAACTATTTTGTGTCCACCATGAACCATAATGTTTGTACTGGGGAAGAACATGAACAGCATATGCTGACTTTTCATGATTATATGCCTTTACCAGCTTCCATGAACCATATACTTGAAGGCTGTTGTTTGCTTTTTCCACAGTGGATAATGAAACAGATCTAACTACCGCAAATGCCGAGCTGCTAAGCATGGCGACGAGAACCATCGCACAGAGAACAATTGATAACACTTTTTTCATAGAGCGAATCCTCCTTTGTAATTTCGCATAAATTTTGTTTCAATGCATTGTCACAATCACATAATAGCATACGCCAAATTTTATTTCAAGCAAAAATGTCATAGTCAATCACATTTTGTATACTTGAACAAATTTTCAGGTCGAACTTTGTTTATTCTTACAATAAAAAAAAGACTCATCAAAAGATGAGTCTTAAGAAAGGTGCATTTTTAGTTACGCACCCTGAAAACTGAACAAAGGAAGTAAGTAATGAACGAAAGGAAACAAAGTCAAGCCCTCGACCTATTAGTACTGCCAAG
>CAVAWW010000110.1:0-4034 GCA_963592475.1 bacterium | reverse complement strand
TGCCGCTTCCGAGGTTTCTTCTCCAAGACGAAACCCTGCGGGACATCAGCAACGATGCCAAGGTGCTCTACGCGCTGCTGCTGGATAGAGCCAGCATTTCCCGGCAGAACGGTTACGTCGAGCCGGACAGCACCATCCGGATTTACTTCACTGTGGAACAAGCACAAAAGAAACTGCATCGCGGTCGGCAATGCGCAACACGGATATTTCATGAGCTTGAGTTCAGTGGCTTGATCTGCCGAAAGAAACAGGGACTTGGAAAGCCTGCATTGATCACGCTGAATTATCCCTCTAATGCGAAGCTGATTCAACCGAAGGAGAGCGGTGCAATATCGTCCGGATAAATGTCGAAAACGGGGCATTTTTCGCCCCACAATCGACGCAAAAACACAGGGGAATATCTTTTCCTTACAGCAGCGCCAAAATGGGCTTGTGCGCGCTACAGAAGCGATAAAGGAGGTACTATGTGAACGCAGAAAAAGCGAATATTCAAAACAGCATGGATGCAGCCGAAATTCCGGAATACGTCTTTGAATCGCTGGCACGGAGTCTGCTTCCGGTAATTCAGAAGTACTACGAAAGCGAAGACGGCAAAAAGGCATTTGCCGAATGGAAAGCAAAGAAGGAGATTTCGGACTCCGCGTCTACATAAAGAAAGCGGGAGGATTGCCACGATCGGCAATCCTCCTGCTTTTTTCGTTACCAGTCTTCAATTTCTTCCATAAAAACAATAAATCCGAACCCATGACCAATCGGCAAAAGGTTCGGATTATATTGTTTTGGTGGAGACGAAGAGGATCGAACTCTCGACCTTACGGATGCGAACCGTACGCTCTCCCAGCTGAGCTACGCCCCCATTGGTTTGCTATGTGATTATAAGATTTTTTTTGCGGTTTGTCAAGTGTTCGGAGGCGGTTTGGAAAAATTTTTCTTCGCCGCCCCGGTTTTTATGCCATCGGCTTGCAGACATCGACCCAGCTTTCGGGCTTGGAGTATTCCTCGAGCTCGGCGGGGGTCAGCTCTATCATGCTGTTGCTGCTGCCGCAGGCGGGGTATACCGTGTCGAATCTCTTGAGCGATTCGTCGAGATATATCTTCACTCCGTCGTTCACGGCAAACGGGCACACTCCGCCGACCGCGTGACCGATAAGCTGCGCCGCCTCTTCGTACGAGAGCATCTTTGCCTTTTTGCCGAAGCGCGCTTTGTACTTTGCGTTGTCTATCTTCGTGTCGCCCGCCGCGACAATGAGTATCGGCTCGCCGTCGAGCGAAAAAGATATAGTTTTTGCTATCCTGCCTTCTTCGCAGCCGAGAGCCTTCGCCGCGAGGGCGACGGTCGCACTCGACTCGTCTATCTCCATCACCCGGTCCTCAATTCCGAGCTTTCTGAAATATTCTCTGACTCTTTCTATTGACATTGCGTTTCCTCCAAATGCAAAAGCCGCAGGATAAACCGTGCGGCTCTTGAGTTTTTTATTTGCGGCTCTTCTTGCTCTTGACTCCGTCGGTGACGCTCTTATCCGGCGCGCTGAATGCCGCGAGTCTGATTATCAAAATAACGAGTATCGCCGCGAGAGCCGAGCAGGCGTAGACTATCCACATGTTCGTAACGCTCGAGATGAACTTGCCGATAAACGGCACGCAGTGTGTGGCGAGCGCAACTATCGAAGCGCCCTCGGGCAAAGACGAGCCGAACGCAAATTCGTATTTGCCGCCGAGCTTATACAGCGCAACTTCGTCCGCAGATGCGGCGGATGCCCTACGCGTGAGGCACAGCGAGCCGCTCTTTATATTCGAGCCTGCGACATTTTCGCTGCACACGGCGAGTCCGCGGTCGAGCAGGAATTTGTCGGGATGCGCCGCCGCAACGCAGAGAAGCGCAGTGACGAGCGACACAACGGCTATTATGACAATAAGAACGGTCGTGAATATCCTCGCGCCCTTGAATTTGTCTTTCTGCGGCTTGAATCCGTTCTGGAGCATTGCGCCCGAATAGTCCGAGGTGCGCTCAAAGTCGAACTTCGGCTCGACCTTGGAAGCTGTCTCCTCGGAGAGGGTCTTGCGCGGTCTGCTCTTGTCTATCGGCGCGCCGAAATATCCGTGGGGATCGGGTTCGCCGTATTCATTCTTCTGCTTTTCAACAGGCACTTCTTTGACTTCGGGTTCGGGCTCTTCTGCAGAAACCTCTTCCTCGCCGGAATAAGTCTCTTCAAAGTCGTCCTCTACCGGTTCGAGCTCGTTTGCGGAGATAACCGAGTTGTCTATCGCGCTGTCATAGCTGCGCTCTTCAACGCGTCTCGCTTCCTCAGCCGACTTTGCTTCGGCTGCGGCTTTCGCTTCGGCTGCTGCCTTTGCTTCAGCAGCTGCGCGGGCTTCCTCGGCTTTTCGTGCTTCTTCGGCGGCTTTTATCTCTGCCGCCGCCTTTTCCGCCGCCGCGTTCAGCTCATCCTGCTTGGCTTTTTCCATGCGCGCCTCAAATTCGGCGTTGAGCTGTTCGATGGTCTTTGGCATGAATTTATCCATTTTCTCTTCACCTTCCGACTTAAAACAAAAATCTCCTATATAAGTCTATTATAAAGTATAATATTTGAAGCACACAAAGTCAACAAAAAAGCCCGAATGTCGCAGAACATGCGCGTATTTGCTCAAAAAAGGCTGAAAAAAATCGGGCGCATAAAGTATAATCAAGGCGGAAAAACACAAAAAGGAGAAATATCATGGGAATGAAAGAAAGAATGCACACAGGCGAGCTCTATTACCCGAACGAGGAGTCGATATTCGACGAGCAGCTCAAAAAGCTCGATTTGCTCTACGAGTTCAACTCCACGCGCCCTACGGAGCAGAAGAAAAGGCAGGAATTAATGAAAGAGATGTTCGCCGAGGTTGGCGAGAACTGCTATCTCGAGCCGCCGTTTCACGCGAACTGGGGTGGGGCGCATATGCATCTCGGCGACTCTATATACGCAAACTTCAACTTCACCGCCGTTGACGACTCGCATATCTACATCGGCTCGCACACGATGATAGGCCCGAACGTCACCGTCGCGACCGCGGGACATCCTATTCTGCCCGAGCTGCGCGAAAAGGCGTATCAGTTCAATATGCCCGTGCATATCGGCAGAAACTGCTGGATAGGCGCGGGAGCGGTGATAATGCCCGGAGTGACGATAGGGGACAACAGCGTTATCGGAGCGGGCAGCGTCGTGACGAAAGATATTCCGGCGAACGTCGTCGCCTACGGCAATCCCTGCCGCGTCGCGAGGGAGATAAGCGAGCACGACCGCGAGTTTTATTATAAAGGCAGACGAATCACGAAAGAGATTTTTGACGAGATAGAAAATATATGATTTAAAAGAGCCTTTCCAAAACGGAAAGGCTCTTTTGCTGTCCGGCTTTCGCCGCTTATTTATATTTCGGTCTTGCGACATATGAGGTGTGGAGCACCTCGTGAGCCTTGTGGCTGCCGGGCTCGCCGAGGAACTCGTCATAGAGACGCTTGACTGCTTCGCTCTCATGCGACTTGCGCAGGGGCATATCCTTGTCCGCCTCGTAGAGAGCTGCGGCTCTGCGCGCTCTAAGGTCGACGAAGTTGCGCACGACTGCGTGCTGTATCGGCTGACCGCCGCCGTTGACGCAGCCGCCGGGGCAGCCCATGATTTCGATGAAGTGATAGTCGGCGGTGCCGTTCTTGACCTTCTCCATAATCGTGTTGGCGTTTGCAAGTCCGCTGACTACGCAGACCTTGACTTCCATGCCGTTGACGGTGTAGGAAGCTTCCTTTATTCCGTCGGTGCCGCGAACCTCGGTGAAGTCGAGACTCTTGAGCTCCTCGCCGGAGAGCTTCTCAACGGCGGTTCTCAGCGCCGCTTCCATAACGCCGCCGGTTGCGCCGAAGATAACAGCCGCGCCGGTGGAGTCGCCCAGAGGATTGTCAAACTCCTCGTCGGGCAGGTGCTTGAAGTATATTCCCGCGCTCTCGATCATTCTGCCGAGCTCTCTCGTGGTCAGCGAGTAGTCAACATCCGGATAGCCGG
>CAVAWW010000109.1:0-4081 GCA_963592475.1 bacterium | reverse complement strand
AGAGATTTAACGCTTTTTGACTTCTCCGGAGGCAAAAATGAAGAACACGAAACGGCTTCTCATAAACACGCTGACGCTCGCCGCGACATCGTTTCTCATGCGCACGGTCGGCGTTGCGTTCAATGTATATCTGACCGGGCGGCTGGGCGCGGCGGGAATAGGACTTTTTTCGCTCGTCACGGATGTGTACGCGATGGCGCTGACATTTTCGTTTGCGGGTCTGCCGCTCGCATCGACGCGGCTCACGGTCGAAGATTCCGGGAAAAATGCCGGGCAGGGCGCATGGATAATGCGGCGGTGCGCGCTCTACGGGCTGACGGTCGGGTGCATGATGCTCGCCGCCGTATGGTTCGGCGCGGAGCTGATAGCAAAATTGTGGCTCGGCGACATACGCACGGCGTCGTCGCTTCGCATACTCGCGCTGAGCCTCCCCGCAGCGTCGGTCGGCTGCGCGTTCAGCGGATATTTCACGGCGCGGCGCACGGTGCTCAAATACGCGGCGGTGCAGATATTCGAGCAGGCGGTAAAAATAGCGGTCTCGGTTCTGATGCTCAGATTCTGGGCGGCAAAGGGCGCGGAGTACGCCTGTGACGCGGTGGCGCTCGGCATAACAATATCACAGATAAGCTCACTGCTATGCGCCTTTTTGCTCTATAAATCAACGAAGCATCAAAAGCCGAAAGAGAAAACGCCCGGCGGGCTTCGGGCTCTGCTGCACATTGCGCTCCCCGACGCCGCAGGGTCATGCGCACGCTCGGTGCTGCTGACGATAGAGCACCTGCTGATTCCCGTGGGCTTTCGCAAATCGGGACAGAGCGCGGGCGGCGCGATGACGCTCTACGGAGTCATTCACGGCATGGCTTTGCCGGTCATACTCTACCCCGCCGCCATAATGACGGCTCTCGCGAGCATGCTCGTGCCGGAATTTGCCGAATGTGCGGCGCGCGGCAACAGAAACAGAATAGACAGCATGGCGGCGCGGGCGATAAAAATAACCGTGCTGTTTTCGATGGGCACGGCTGGAATAATGTTCATTTTTTCCGAGGGGCTGTCGCAGTGTATCTACGGGGATGGGCAATGCGCGGAATATCTGCGCGTGCTCGCGCCGCTGCTGCCGATAATGTACACAGACACAACAGTCGACGGAATACTCAAGGGGCTCGACCAGCAGGTATATTCAATGAGATATAACATAATCGACTCCGCGATGTGCGTCGTGCTCGTGCTGATACTCATACCGAAATATTCCGTAAAGGGCTATATCGCGATACTTTTTATCAGCGAGATAGTGAACTTTTCGCTGAGCATACACAGGCTCTCAAAAGTTTGCACGCTCGAAATAAACATCATGGATTCGATAATAAAGCCCGCCGTCTGCGTGACGGCTTCGTTTCTTACGGGACTGCTGCTCTCCTCGGCGCAGGGCAGCGGAAAAACCGCGCTGACAATTATAATAACTGTCAACGCGGCGGTGTATATTCTTCTGCTGATGCTCACGGGCAGCATCTCGGCGCAGGATATTATTTGGTTCAAAAATATCTTTTCGCGCGGCTCAAAATCTGAAAAAAGAGGGCTCTGCGCTGCTCGGATAAACGACCGTCAGTGTTCCCTGAGCGACTGATATTTCGCTCATTTTACCGACAAATTCATTGCTGACGCCGAGGGCGTATGTGTTCTTCAAGGTGCCGTTTTTGAGCTCATATTTGAGCCCGCTTATAGTGACACCCGATGAGATATCCGAATGGGAGAACACGGAGATCATGCCCTTTGCGTTCTCGTCAAAAATAATTCTACCGTTTGTTATCGAAGTAAACGAAGTTTCGCGCGCGTCGATAATCGCGGTCATTCCGCGCCTTGAAAGCGACGAGATGAGCTGGATATTCGCCAGAGTATGGTCGGCTCTGCCGCCCGATGCGCCGTAAAGAATGAAATTTTTATATCCGCGCATCACGCCCTCTGCGACCGCCGCGCCCATATCGGTGTCGTTCTTCTCGCAGGGCAGGACGATAATATTCCGCCCGTTCGGAGTGTGCCCGAGGGAATCAAAATCGCCTATGACCAAATTTGGCGTTATGCCGAGATTCTGAAGATACAGCAGACCTTTATCGGCAGCGATGATGAAATCGCCCTCCCCTGTCGGGCGGATTCCGAAGAAGTCGCCGCCGCCGACTATATGACAAACTTTGCTCATAATATCACCGTCCGTTTGTTTCTTTGACAATTATATATCATCAATCATAATTTTTCAATCGTATACGAATACGAAAAACCGCCCCGGAATATATCCGGAGCGGTAATTTTACGCTGCATCTTCGTCTTCCGCCGGCGAAGTTGAGCCGAAATCGGGAAGAGTGAACGGGAAGCGGCGGGTCGTGCTCTCCGCCTCGGTGACATCGCTCACTACCTCGGAAGTATGCTCGTGAGTTACGGGCTCTTCGCTCTCCGCCACAGTGCCGACATCGGTGTGCGGACGGGTCGACGCAGAATATGAACCTGAGCCGCTGCTGTTGCTGCTCGGGACTGCGCCCTTTCTCAGCAAGTCGACAGCGGAGACATGGTTATCGCCGATTTTTATATTCGTGTCGCCGTAGAGGGCGAGCTGAAGCTCACGCGCAACGACGGGATAATCGACGACCCAGACCGAAAGGCGCTGGTTGATTATCTTGCCGTAGTAGGTATAGAGCTGAGCGGAAGTATAGTTGCCCTCGGTCGGCATGACTATCTGCTTTATCTCGTAGTTCATCCAGCCCTGAGAGAGCGCCTGGGTCATGAGAGAGAGAATCTCGCTGCGCTTGTAGTTCGTCACGACATTGGGAAGGACGATATCGAGCGCGTTGTTGAGCTGACCCGCAGAGGCGTTCTGCGCGCTCTTGATGAGAGCCATGATAACGGTACGCTGTCTCGCGGTTCTGCCGACATCGCCTTCGTTGTCGACGTGGCGGATACGGCTGTAAACCAGAGCCTGGCTGCCGTTGAGCTTGACGGAATCACCGGCGCTTATTTTCTTTATCTTTGTTGTGGTGCGGTTGATATAATCCGCCTCATAGGGCTCAATAGGAACGGACACGCCGCCGAGAGAGTCGATAAGCTTCGGGAAGCTCTTGAAATCGACGCTGATATAGTGGTCGATTTCAATCTTGTAGTTGTTTTCAAGCGTCTCAATGAGCGTTGCGGGGCCGCCCCAGAAATAGGCGTGGTTAGTCTTGCAGCAGCGCTCTGAGCCGTTGATGTTCATATAGGTATAGCAGTCTCTGAGGAAGGACACGAGCGTTATTGTCTTGGTCTTTTTGTTAAGTGAGAGCAGGATGATGGCGTCCGAACGTCCGCCCTCCGCCTTGCCGGTCTCGCTGTCGACGCCGAGGAGCAGAACATTGATTATATTCTTGCTCGAATACTTCGCGCCGCCGTTCTTCGCCCACGCGGTTATAAGGCTGTCGATGCTCGAAGCGTCGCTGACATCATACATAGCCTCAAACTGCTCCTCGGGCGCAAAGGTGCCCTCGGGATCGCCGTTGCTGCCGTGGTCGATGGTAATAAGCCCGAGCTTATTGCCGATATAGATGCCGCCGCCGATTATAGCCAGGGCGAGCACCACGCAGACAACGGTAATCGTGATTTTGAGATTGCGTTTGTTGTTGTCCATAAAAAACTGTTTGAATGTTCTTTTTTCTTTCTTTTCCATAAAGCAGCTCACTTTCAACAGTATACGGCATATTGTATCACTTTTCGTGTCAAAAAGCTATACCAATCCCACAATTTTATTGTTTCTTTATTTTTGGCTGTTTACACAAAGCGTGCAAAATATAAAACGCTCGAATTTGAGATTTTACTGCACGGCGGCGGAAAATTTTTTCAGAGAATGATATTATACTAAAAAGTCCATTGATATAACGCCGAGCATACATAGAACAGATTTGCAGGTGTAAATGCCGACAGTAAACGGCTATTGCAATATTACAAATCATCACAATCGTGTAGGGGCGGATATCATCCGCCCGCGAATTTGCGTGATTTATTGGCGCGCAGTTTGTAGGGTGCGGCGACCTCGACGCACCGCTGCCGCGCAAGCGGCACGAATTTC
>CAVAWW010000108.1:0-4210 GCA_963592475.1 bacterium | reverse complement strand
TCTATTATAGCCGAAAAGGGAAATGCGCCTCCATAGAAAAGGCTTACATTTCCCCTTTCAAATCTTACGGTTTTGTAAGAAGTTATTCTTTTCTGAGTTTGTACTGACCGAGATCGAGACGAACCGTAGTTCCCTCGCCCACTGTTGAAGAAATCGAGATATCAATGCCGAGGTTTTGACATATGCGGCGGCAGAGATAAAGCCCGAGCCCGCTCGCGCGGCGGTCGGTTCTGCCGTTGCAGCCGGTATAGCCTTTGTCAAACACGCGCGGCAGATCCTCCGGCGCGATGCCTATTCCGGTGTCTTCGATACAAAGGACTTTTCCCTCGGAATAAATTTTTATGCTCCCCTCACGGGTATATTTGAGCGCGTTTGAGAGCATCTGCTCGACGACAAACGCGAACCATTTTTCGTCCGTAACGGCTTGAATATCAACACTGTCATATTCGAGGCGAATCCTGCGGTCTATAAATTCCGAGGCGAATTTTTTCACCGAGCTTCTGATTATTTCGTCTATATCCTGCTGAGCAAAAACATAGTCGCTGTAATCCGAGCCGAGACGCACAAAGACGAGCACCATCTCGACATACTGCTCTATACGCGACAGTTCGGACGCGAGTCTGCGCGCTTCGGGCACATCCTCTTTCTGAAGAGTCAGACGCATTGCCGCTATCGGCGTTTTTATCTGGTGCGCCCAGACGGTGTAGTAATCGACGGTGTCGCGTATGCGGCTGTCCGTCTGCGCCGTTATCTCCGCTATTTTTTCCTTGAGCACGGATATCAGCTGCTGATAGTCGGAGTCGACTATCCCCTCCGGCTCGGGCAAAGCAGATATAAGTTCGGTATTCCTGCGGTGAAGCTCTTCGAAAAACTTGTGGCGGCGATACGCTTTTGTAATATCATAGGCGGCGAACACCGCGCCGAAAAGCAGGCACAGGGCGCACGGATATATGACCGCGCGCACGGGCAGACGGTAGACCCAAAAAGAAAACGCGAATATGCAGACGAAAAGCAGAAGCATCAAGAGCCGCTTCCACCGCTCCTTGAGATAACCCTTGAAAAAGCTCATAACCCCTCCGAAATCAAGCTATTATATACCCCACGCCGAACTTTGTGGCGATAAAATCATTGAGTCCCGCCGCATCAAGCTTCTTTCGCAGGCGGTTGACATTGACGGTGAGTGTATTTTCATCGACGAACGAATCCGTCTCCCAAAGGCGCTCCATCAGCTTTTCGCGGCTGACCACCTTGCCTTTATTTTCCATCAGGCAGAGCAGAATGCGATACTCATTTTTGGTCAGCGTTATTTTTTCGTCGCCGAAGACGAGCGAATTTTCGCCCGTATCGAGCAATGCGCCGCGATGCTCGAGCACCGGGACATTGACGCCGAAATCGTAAGTGCGGCGCAGAAGAGCCTGGATTTTTGCCATGAGGACGCTGCCGTCAAACGGCTTCGAGATAAAATCATCCGCGCCGAGGTTCATCGCCATGACGATGTTCATATTATCCGACGCCGAGGAGACAAAGATTATCGGCACCTTTGAGACGCGGCGAATCTCACTGCACCAATGATAGCCGTCGAAGAACGGCAGCATGATATCGAGCAGGACTATATGCGGCGAAAATTCGGCGAACTCGTGCATGACATTGCTGAAATCCTGCACGATATGCGTCTGAAGATTCCACGCCTGCGCCTGCGCCGCGACGGCGTTCGCTATTCCCGGGTCATCCTCAACGATAAAGAGCCTGTACATACCGCACCTCCGAAAACTGTTTCATCAAAGTCAACGGACAAAGCCGCCCGAAAACTTCGGCTGTATCTGAAATAATTATACGGCATATGCCGCCGCGTTTCAAGAAAAACAGTATCGCAAATGAACTTCGGCGCATAGAATATACCAAAAAAACTTTGGAGGTGCCAAATGAACAACAATCAAAACCGCTGCGGCTGCGGCGGACAGCCGACAGTTATGGACATCGACCGCGAGACGAAGGAGAACACAAATTTCCGCAAGGAAGCATGGACGGGTGAGCATCTGCAGGTGACGCTGATGTGCATACCCACAAACTGCGACATCGGCGCGGAGATCCACGAGGACACGGATCAGCTCATCTGCATCGTGCAGGGCTGCGCCACCGTGAGCTTCGGCGCGACGAAATGTTCCATGTGCGACGGTCAGAGGGCAAACGGCGGCGACGCCTGCCTCATCCCCGCCGGAACCTGGCACAATATAACAAACAGCGGAAGCATCCCGCTCAAGGTATATTCCGTATACGCCCCGCCGCACCACGCGGCAGGAACAGTCCAGCGCACCAAGTCCTGCGACTGCTGAAAATAAAATAGACACAGGCGCCGTGACTCTGGTGGATCACGGCGCCCGTATCGTTGAGGAAGTGGAGATAAAAAAGATAATATGGAAATTCCAAAACGCAGGTTGGGGGTTCTGCGTTTTGCGTGGATGGTGAAATCAGCGAGATATTATTCTGCTCACTCTCGCTCGGCAGTCGAAATCATCCGACCTCGACTGCCGAAAAGTCATAGTACAGATCCATCGGGCGATTATCGTCGAGCATGAGAATGCTGTTATCCTCGAGCAGGAGGTTATCTCCCGCATACTTCATGATGAAGTCTATACCGTAGTTGACAGCCTGTTCTTCATTCTCGGCATAAATAAATCCGCTGACGGGGTTTACGGTGTCCTCGTAGGCGCCTATCTCCCTGCCGTCCTCTCCGATTTTCTTGCATCGGCATTCGAGCACATAGCGCGATCCGACATCCGGAAGTCCGTCGTATTCTTTTAGCATTACTATCCGTCCCTTGAATTTATCTGCAGGTGCGTTTTGCTGCCGCCTGCCGTATGCCTCCGCGCTTCCGGCGGTCAGGCAGCAGACGGAAAACCCGCCCGCTTCCCGCCGTATAGGAGTATAGGAGGTAGTTGACTTCATTTATGTACTTCGCTTGAGTACGCCATAATTTTAACGCATCTAAAGCAAAAAGTGTTGATTTTTCAAAAAGTGATGTAAAAATGGGCAAAAACGATATATTTCGAACAGTTATTTTTCCGCATGGCGAATATGCGACATATTTTGACAAATTGTCGCGTGCCATTATAGGCACATGAACGACATTTTGTTTGTACAGTGTAATAAGATAGTTTACAAAAAGTGTAAAAACATACTTTACAATAAATATAAGTCCGCCGCGGCGTGAGGTTATATGAAAATATCCGCGCAGTCGGTTGAAATATTTTTTATGCCCAGACACTGTTATTATAAATAAAGAAAGCAGGCAAGGTGTGTACCCTGCCCGCTTTCTTTTATATAGGAGTTATGTAGGAGATAGATTTCAAATTTATGCTCTTTTCAGAGGTCAACACTATTTTAGCGCATTTGCCGCCGGAAGTGTGAATTTTTGCAAAAGTGATGCGATTTTGGGCGAAAACGATGTTTTTCGTGAGTTTAATTTGCTGAGGTCGCAAA
Source organism: bacterium (assembly GCA_963592475.1). Taxonomy (GTDB): domain Bacteria; phylum Bacillota; class Clostridia; order Oscillospirales; family Acutalibacteraceae; genus CAG-177. Next base: position 730 of record CAVAWW010000108.1, on the reverse strand, counting down.
ACTCAATTCAGGCGGTGACCGGCAAACAGTAAAAAATAATCGCTGATGACATTTTTTATTTTTCTGTTTGCTTTTTCGACAAAATGTGGTATAATATTTGCGGGAGCGTGATTCTTTTGATAGATATACTCGTTTGCGATGACAGCGCGGAAATAGTTGAACAAGTAAAAAAGCTGCTGTGCGCATGGGAAAAAGTGAACACTGTCAGCTTCAATATAGACTGCCGCCAATCGGGAAAATTTATTCTCGAAAACAAGCACAAATATGACATTGCTTTCATTGATATCGAGATGCCCGAAATGAGCGGACTCGAGCTAGCAGTTGAACTCAAGAAGCAGAACCCGGATGTACTCATCATCGTTCTGACCTCGTTCCAGCGATATCTCGACGACGCGATGCGCATCCATGTTTTCAGATATCTCTCGAAGCCCGTCGATGTCAACCGCTTCAACAAGAACCTCTTTGACGCCGTTCAGGAATACCGCACGCTGAGCAAGACGATAATTCTCGAAACACACGACATTGTCAAAAAGATAAAGACCAAAGACATTCTCTATATCGAAAACAGGCGCTACGGCGCACTGCTCGTGACGAAAGACGCCGAATATGCGACGGGAATCAGGCTAAAGGACTGGATAGCAAAGACCGGTCAGCCGGACTGCTTTGTCTATTCCCACGCGAGCTACATAGTCAATCTGCAAAACGTCATCGACTTTTCAAAAGACAGCGT
>CAVAWW010000107.1:0-4244 GCA_963592475.1 bacterium | reverse complement strand
ATGGCGTTGGTGAATCTGCCGTCCTTCGTCGTGAGCACCTTTATGCCGTAAAACGCGCGGTTCAATATGCTGTTTCCGTCAATAACAAGAAAGTTCATGTTCAGCCTCCGAGCTTTGAGTCTAAGATACTATATTATACCACACAAGCGGCGATTTGCATACTTTTTTATATCCTTTTTCCCTTTATATAAACGCACCCGAGCTCTTTCAAATCGGACGAAAGAACAGTGAAATCGGCGCGCTTGCCGACTGCTATACTGCCCGTCACGCCGTCGACGCCTATGGCGCGGGCGGGATTTATCGTGCAGGATTTCACCGCCTGGCGGACTGGCACGCCGAAGCTGATTATATTCCTGAACTCAGCAAAAATATTTGTCGTGCTCGCGGCAATCGTGCCGTCGGCGAGCAGAGCCTTGCCGTCTTTTACATACACTGTCGTGCCGCCGAGCTCATATTCACCGTCGCCGAGACCCGAGGCGCACATGGAGTCGCTGACCGCGACGCTCCTATCCTCGCCGAGTATCTTATATAACAGGGCGAGATACGCCGGGTGGATATGCATCCCGTCGCTTATCAGCTCCGCCGTGGCGTTTTCGGCTCTGAGCGCCGCAACTGCCGCGCCGGGCTTGCGGTTATATATCGGATCCATGCCGTTCAAGAGATGCGTCGTGTGGGTTATTCCGTTTTTGTAGCCGAGCTCCGCCTGCTCAAATGTCGCGGCGGTGTGCGCGGCGGACACCGTGCATATCTTCGACGCCTCGTGCGCAAATTCTATAGCCCCCGGAAGCTCGGGTGCTAGCGACACAAGTCTTATTTTGCAGATTTTATCGAGCTTTTTGAGCTCGTCTATGTCCGGCTCATGCAGATATTCGGGATTCTGCGCGCCGCGCTTTGCATATGAGAGGAACGGTCCCTCCATATTGATGCCGTGGATATATGCGCCGCACTCCTTGCCGAGATATCCCGCCGCGTTCCCGAACGCCTTTTCTATCCTGTCATATGGCAGAGTCATCGACGCGGGGCAGAACGAAGTTACGCCGAAGCTCGCGAGAGTCCGTGACATGGTTTCGAGCGTGTCCGGCAGAGCGTTGGAGAAATCCGCTCCCCCGCAGCCGTGGATATGTATGTCAATAAAGCCGGGCAGGATAACGCATCCCGAAAGGTCGTGCTCCTCGCCGCCGTTTAGATTTTCGCCTATTTCAGCTATTTTGCCGTCCTCAACGCGCACATCCGCGCGGCGCAGAGCAAACTCGGAATCAAAAATATCCGCGTTCTTCAGTATCATTTTATATTCCTCCGTCGCAGTAAAAAAGGCTGTTTCATATTGAATCCAATACAAAACAGCCCCTTTGTTATTGATTATATAAATTACTCGTTGTCCTCGATGAACTTAACGATATCGCCGACAGTTCTGACATGATCGAGAACATCGTCGGGAACTTCGAGGTTGAATTCCTCTTCGATGGACATAGAGAGATCGACAAGATCAAGGCTGTCTGCGCCGAGATCGCCGGAAATAGATGCATCCTCGGTAACAAGATGGCTGTCTATCTCGAGCTGCTCGCAAATGATTTTCTGGACTCTTTCAAAAGTTGACATTTTTATTTCTCCTTATACTGTAATTTTAAAATCAACCTTTTGTTTTGAGGAAAGCGGAATTAATTTCCGTGCCTCTTATAGTATAGATATTATTAATATTATCGCCGTTTGTCAATACTTTATCTGTAAAAATTTTATTAATTTCACAGTGTGTATTTTTCCCCGATACAAAAGGCGTGAATATAGCCGCGCTGCGGGGAAAAAATAGATTTGAAAAAAATACTTTCGGGTGATGATATGGATATATTTCTCAGCTTTCTCAAGGCGTTCGCCGTCGGCGGCGCGATATGCGCGGTGGGTCAGATAATAATGGATCTGACAAAGCTCACGCCCGGGCGCATACTCGTCTGCTTCGTCGTTGCCGGAGTCGTGCTCGGCGCGGTCGGAGTCTATGCGCCGCTCGCGAAATGGGCGGGCGCGGGGGCAACGGTTCCGCTGACGGGCTTCGGCTTCGCCATGGTAAAAGGAGTAAAGGAGGCCATCGCCGAAAAAGGCGCGCTCGGCATCCTGACGGGTCCACTGACTGCATCGAGCGCGGGGATAACCGCGGCGGTGCTCTGCGGTCTTATCGCGTCATTTGTTGCGAGACCAAAGGAAAAATAAGAAAAAGTCACCTGCCATACACAAGAGCGTATAGCAGGTGAAATTTTTTCAAAAAATCAGTTGGCTGCGGGTGCGCAGGTATCGCAGCAGGAGCAGGAGACATAATTCTCCGGCTCGTCGGCAGCAGCCTTCTTCTTGTCTATGATCTTCTTAACGGCAAACGCTATACCGACAACAGCGGCGGCAACAGCGATGATGATAGCGACGATCTTGATTATCTTCTTGGCCTTGTCCATGGTCTCACCTCCTGTTTGATTCTTATCGATTATGATTATACGCCAAACACAGGCAAAAGTCAAACCATACGATAAAAATTTACAAATGGATATTATGCCGTATCAAAAAGAAAAATCGCGAAAAGAGTAAAAAAGCAAAAAAATTAACGGTCATGGCAAAAGCCAGAACCGTTAATAATTTGTTTGCAATCTTACGCCTCGTTGAGAAGCTTTGCAAGAGCGGACTTCTTGCGAGCAGCATTGTTCTTATGAATAAGGCCCTTGGCGGCTGCCTGATCGACCTTCTTTATAGCTGCGGTGACAACTTCCTTCTTATCTGCCGCGTTGGTCTCAGCAGCAGTGTGAGCCTTCTTTATGGCAGTCTTAAGGGCTGAATTGCGGGACTTGTTGCGGGCGGCCTTTGTCTTGTTGACGATGACACGCTTCTTAGCTGACTTGATATTAGGCATTTTTGCACCTCCTTCATCATACAGTTAATAATCTTATCATAGACTTTGCCAAAATGCAAGAGAAAAAGAAAAATTTTTTGCCTTTCGCACCCATGCGAAAGCGAAACGGAGACGAAAAAATGAACTTCAGAACAGACCTTGCGCTCGAAGTGCGCGAAAATCTAGAGGGCAGCAAAATTGACGGCGTGGAATGCACGAGCTTTGAAAGCGCGGGAGCGGAAATAACCCGTTTGCGGGTCACGGACAGGCGCGGCGAAGAAATATTGGGCAAGCCGCGCGGAGAATATATAACCGTGCAGTCGCAGTCGTTCGCGCGCTCCTCGCGCATAAGCGACGAGCTTATAGACGCGGTGGCTCAGGAGCTCTCTCGCCTGCTCCCGTCCGAGGGCACGGTGCTCGCCGCAGGGCTCGGCAACACGAATATAACTCCCGACGCGCTCGGGCCCAAATTTATCGGCGGCGTGTTTGTCACAAGGCACCTAAAGCGCGAGCTGTGTGAGCAATTAGGGCTCGGCAGGCTGCGCCCGGTCGCGGCGATAGCGCCCGGAGTGCTCGGTCAGACGGGAGTCGAAACAGGCGAGCTGCTGCTCGGCGCGGTGAATGTGATAAAGCCCTGCGCCGTGATAGTCGTCGATGCACTCGCCGCGCGCAAGCTCGGCAGGCTCGGGAGCACAGTTCAGATATCCGACAGCGGAATAATCCCCGGCTCGGGGGTCGGCAATTCCCGCGCCGAGATAAGCCGAAAAACGCTCGGCGTCCCGGTCATATCCGTAGGCGTTCCGACGGTCGTTGACGCGCACACGCTCGCCCGTGATGTGTCGGGCAATAACACAAATGAACCCGCCGAGGACGCAAAAATGATGGTCACGCCCAAAGAAATAGACCTGCTCATCGAACGCTGCTCGGGGTTACTTTCGCTCGCGGTGAATCGTGCTTTGCAGCCGGAGCTGAGCATAAAAGACCTCATTGAGCTGACAAGTTGACAAATTCGCCTGAAATTGTTACAGAAATGTTACAATTTAATCTTTCTTTGTAACCATTTTGTATTCAACTGTAATCGTTTTGTGGTGGCTTTAGCCCCCTGTTCGGTATATACTATGTATCGTAGGAAAGAGAAACTACGAAACGGTTAAGGAGGACAACAAAATGGTATTACAGGCATTAGGAATCATCTTGGTATTGGCAGTTGTCATGTCAGTGGCGGCAGTAGGCAGTTCGACCTCCGGCAGAACCGAACCGTAAACGGGTTATGAACGGACAAAAAACTAAACAACTTCTCGATTGCCGCCGCTTGTGCGGGCGACGGCAAATCAGTTCCCCATCACCCCCAGAGCTTCCGGTGCTCTGGGGGTTTCCC
>CAVAWW010000106.1:0-4320 GCA_963592475.1 bacterium | reverse complement strand
CTGAGTCACACGCTTTTACTTTGCTATGGTTCAAGTGATAGACAAATCCCAATTTGCCGAACTGATAAATGCTCCACTTTTATACACCTTGCAATAACATAAAAACCGGCCCATGAATCACAGGTCGGTTTAACTGTTTTATGACCCCGCTAAACGCGGCAGTCCTTTTTATTTAATTCGCCGGGTCGAGTTCGCCGGGGAATACATCATCGTCGAGGATATATTTTTCATAGTTCTCGTTCTGCCAGACTTTAACATAGTCGACCATGAACTCGCTCGAAGATTTGTGGCTGAACTGACCTATCTTCTGTCCGTGCGGTCCCCAGCCGTCGCCTGCGTCGATTTCTACAGTAAGGCGTAAAAATTCGCGCACTTTCGACACGCCGCCGCCCATCGAAGCCCATGTCGGCTCGCCGTCTATGTAGAAAACATAGTATTCGGGCGTCCACTTGAGCGCATATGTGTGGTAGCCGTCATAGAGATCCTGCTTGAGCTCGGTTATCTTCGTATCCGAGTCGGAATGCTTGCCATAGCCGTTCCAGATTAGGGCATGACCCATACGGCTATCGCGACTCCTGCGGAATGCGCTCTCGAACACGTCTATCTCCGTGCCGTCGAGTCCCGCGTTCGATATTTTTCTCATGTTCGGTGACTGGAGCCAGAATGCCGACCAGAGTCCGTCGGCGTACGGGAACTTTGCCCTGACCTCAAAATAGCCAAAAGCCTGCGAGAACAGCAGCTCGTCGTTCGTGCCTTTGTTATTGTTGTTGTCGCCGATTATTCTGCGCGTCTCAATGCCGCCGGTGAATCTGCCTGCCTTCGGGCAGCTGCCCGAGCAGACATGATCATCCTGATACTCGGAATGGACTATCAGATTTGAGTCTTTGACCTCGACCATCTCCGGGCACCACCAGCAAGCATATTCAGGATGCTTGCTCTTGTTCGACTCCCAGCGTATGGCATGGGGTGAAGTGGTCCAGATCTCCTTTGAGCCGCTGTATCGCTCGCCGAAGTCTATATCCTGATTGAGTCCGTCGCCGTTGAAATCGTCCTCGAACACTTTGTACCAACCGTTTTCGCCGAGGGTCGGCACGGATGTGTCAAAATCAGACATATCGTTTCCTCCGTCATCCTTTTTTGAGCTGCATCCGACAAGCAGCAGAACAGCCGCGCAGCAGAGTAACGTCGCAGAAAAAATTTTCTTTTTCAACTCGTCCCCTCCGTCAAAGCCCGTACTTCTCTTTTATTTCGTCGTAGTTGTTCTCGAATTTTACCGCGTTCATGCCGACTTTTTCTGCCCCGCGCACATTCTCCTCGCGGTCGTCTATGAACAGGCACTCGTCGGCTTTGAGGCCGTATTTGCCGAGAATATATTCATATATCCCGCTCTCCGGCTTTATAATATGCAGGTCGCACGAGACGACCACGCCGTCGAAAAAATCCATATCGTAGAAGCGCGGAAAATATTCATAGAATCGCCCGCTCGCGTTTGAGAGGACATATATATTCTTCCCGCTCTCACGCATCGCGCGGCAGAACTCCGGAGCGCCGTCAATTCTGTTGAGGAAATCCGGCCAGTGCCGCTCGCACTTTTTGAGTGCGGCGTGATACTTTTCCGGCACGCGCGCTTTCGCCGCGGCGAGCATCTGAGCATCGGTTATATTTCCCCTGTCGCCCTCGAGCCAGTCTTCGCTCTCGAACAGCTCGCGGCGGATAATTTTCTTTGACTCTTCGTTAGGGCAGAGCGCATCAAGCGGGCGGTTGACATCGTATTCAATGAGCACGTTGCCCATATCGAGAATTATGTTTTTTATCATTTTATTCTCCGTATCAAAAAACGCCGCCGACCCGTTTGAAATTCAGACAGGCGGCGGCTTTTTCTTTCATTTATTTAGTCATGAAAAGTATTCCCATGCACCCGGGTCCACAGTGGCTTGCGATGGTGCAGCCCGCGCAGCCGATGAGAACCTCCTTGAACGGGAGAATGCTCTTTATCAGCGCGGTGAGCTCCTTCACCTCGGCATCCGAAGCACTCGACGAGGTCAGGAAAATGCGCGAAAGGTCGACGTCGTCCTTATAGGCGCTGAGCTCATCCTCGATATACTTCTTCTTGACGTCGAGTATCTTGCCGCGATACTTTCTCGCAACTCCGAGCTTGCCGTCCTTCATCTCGATGCACGGACGGATGGAGAGCAAGTTGGCTCCGAGCGCGGCTACGGTCGAGCAGCGGCCGCCCTTCTTCATATATTCGAGCTTGTCGAGCACAAAGCTCGTGCAGGTCTTTTTGTTCAAATCAACGGCGACCTTTGCTATATCCTCCGCGCTCATGCCCTCATCGCGCATCTCGCAGGCTCTTATGACCTGGAGCGCGATACCGGAGCTCAGGTGGCGCGAGTCGATGACATAAACTCCGTCCATTCCCTCCGCGGCGAGTCTCGCGTTCTGATGGGTCGAGGATATCTCGGAGCTCAGCGAGAAATGGACAACTTTCTTTCCCTCGTCGATAAAGGACTTGAAGAAGGTCTCATAGTCGCCTATCGGAATAGCCGAGGTCGTAGGCAGCTCGCCCGTCTCATCGTAGTGCCTGAAAATATCGGGAGTGGTTATATCTATTCCGTCGCGGTATGATTTTCCTCCGAGATTAACATACAGCGGCAGGACATGTATATCATATCTTGTTTCAAGTTCTGCGCTCAGATCCGCAGGGCTGTCCGTGGTGATAACTACTTTACTGTTCATAGAACTTCTCCTTATACTCAGTTTAATCGGATTATATCATATCCGAGGTCAAATATCAACTTGTGTTGCAGAATAAAATATATTATAATATGCAACGTAACGGAGGGATCGGCATGATGAGAGAGACTGGGCGGCTGCTGCTCGGGATAGGAGCGCGCGCCCGTTTTGCGGCATATTCGCTGTTTGAGAAGAAATCAAGCGGCGATTCAAATTTCGCCCCTGGAGCGGGAAAATATATTCTAAAAAGCCCCGACGGCGCACTTGAGGTAACTGTCTCCGGCGGCAAACTTACATATTCGGCGGCGGTCGGCGGAATTACCGTAATCGAGCCGTCGGAGATAGGCCTGCTCATTCAGGGCGGCAGAAATATCGGCGAAAAGGTCACGCTCGGCGAGCCGAAAGCCGAGTCCTGCGAAGAGACTTACCGCGACCTCGACACAGAGACGGATATTACCGACAGGCACATGAATTATATTATCCCCGTGCGTGCGGGAAAAATTATATACTCGCTCGAAGTGCGCATATGGAACGACGGATTCGGATTCCGTCTGCTCTTCGGCGAAGAGACGGGGTTACTTATCACCGACGAGCTGACCCGGTTCAATGTGCCCGGCGACACCGTTTGCAGATATCAGACCGACCTCAAGAAGATGCAGGGAAAGACGCTGACGCAAAAGACATCGGAGCTTTCGCAAAGCGAAGTTTTCTCATGCATGACCGCATTCGAGTTTCCCGGGAAAAGCATATATATAATGATAACCGAATCGGATATCGAGAACTACCCCGGCATGGCTCTGCGCTCGCTCGGCGCGGGCAGATTCAAAACGGAGCTGTGGGACACGGACAAGTTCTTTATAAAGGGCGGCAAAACTCCGTGGCGCATAGTCACCGTGTGCCGCTCGCTCGAGGAGCTCATTCACTGCCGCGTTATAGCCCACGCCGCCGCGCCAGTGAATGACAAAGCATACGAAAACGCCGACTGGATACGCCCGGGCAAGAGCGCGTGGTCGTATTTTATAGACGAGGAGCACAGCCGCCGCTTTGAAAAGATAATGGAATTCAATGCCCTCGCGCAGGAGGCGGGATATGAATACAACCTCGCGGACAACGGCTGGCGCGACTGGGCAAAGACGGAACGCGGCGCGTTCAAAAAGGTCAAAGAGCTCGTTGACGACGCAGAAAAGCGCTCGGTCGGGATATGGCTATGGCAGTCCGCCATGGACAAGGTTTGGTTCACACCATACAGGCGCAGGTTCTTCAGGAAATGCGAAAAGCTCGGGATAAAGGGCATAAAGTTCGACCACATTGAGAGCGAGACACAGTTCATGACCGAGTTTTACCGCCGCTTCGCGCGCGAGGCGGCAGAGCACAGGCTCATGGTTATATACCACAACCCGCAGAAGCCGACGGGGCTGCGCCGCACGTTTCCGAATGTGATGAGCATGGAGGCGATACGCGGGCTTCAATGCAAGGCGGACGCGGACAACGATACGATTCTTCCATTTACAAGGATGCTCGGCGGCAACGCGGATTATACGCCGCTGTGCTTCTCCGTGCCGAGATGCCTGAACGAAGTCAGCA
>CAVAWW010000105.1:0-4462 GCA_963592475.1 bacterium | reverse complement strand
CCGCCCTCGTCATAGATATAATAGAAAAGTCTGTTGCGCGAGGTGTCGGCGGTCTCTATCTTCATGAGCGTCTGCTTCGACACGCCGAGCTTCTCATAGTAGCCCGAGAAAACATGCCACAGGTCTTCAAGATTATTCGAAGCTGAGCGCTTTTCGGAAGCGGAGAGAGTCAGCCCGTATTCGGAGAGTTTCGTGTTGACCGCGACATATTCGCAGCACAGCTCAATCGCGGCGTCGATCATCTGCTCGTTCGTCGCATCGGCGGCGAGCTCGTACTTTTCGGGGAACGCGTGAACCTGGTCGAAATAATATAAAAACGTCTCATAGTCTATCTGCGCGCCCGAGATATTCAGCGCGCTCTTTTTTGATGCCGAACAGCCCGCAGTGCAGAATACGGCGGCAAGACAGAGCAGAACGGCGACAAAGCTTTTGAACTTCTTCATTTTCGTTTATCCTTTCATCAGATATCGAGCCATGCGGAGGCATCCGCGTCGGAGGGCATACGCCAGTCGCCGCGAGGCGAGAGGCTGACAGAGCCGACCTTCGGACCGTCCGGTATGCAGGAGCGTTTGAACTGCTGGGAGAAGAATCTCTTCATAAAAAGCCTGAGCCACTTTTCGATCTGCTCGCGGCTGTATACTCCGTCAAACGCGCGGCACGCCATGAACATGAGCTTGTCGGGTGAAGCGCCGAAGCGCTGGAAGTGATAGAGGAAGAAATCGTGAACCTCATAGGGGCCGAGGGTGTCCTCGGTCTTTTGCGCTATTTTGCCGTTTTTGTCGGGCGGGAGCAGTTCGGGGCTGACCGGAGTCGCGAGTATCTCGCGGAGCACCTCGCCGAGCTTGCCTCCCCTCTCGTCCGCAACGAAATCGACGAGATATCTAACGAGCGTCTTGGGCACGGAGCAGTTGACTCCGTACATGCTCATGTGGTCGGCGTTATAGGTACACCAGCCGAGTGCAAGCTCGGACAGGTCGCCCGTGCCGACGAGCAGCGCGCCCTCTTTGTTTGCGGTGTCCATGAGTATCTGCGTGCGCTCGCGCGCCTGAACATTCTCATAAGTCACGTCGAGTATGCTCATATCGTGACCTATGTCCCGCATATGCTGAGTACATGCGGGGACGATGTCTATATCCCTGAGCTGCGCCCCGATGCACTCCGTGAGCGTGACGGCGCTCGACTTCGTGCGCTTCGTCGTGCCGAAGCCCGGCATCGTGATGCAGATTATATTTTCTTTCGGCAGAGAGAGCAGGTCAAACGCCTTGTCCGCAACAAGCAGAGCAAGCGCCGAATCAAGTCCGCCCGAGATGCCAATGACTGCCTTTTTAAGCCCGATATGCTCGATTCTCTTCGCGAGTCCCGCCGCCTGGATATTGAATATCTCGGCGCAGCGCGCGCGTCTGACTTTTTCATCCGAGGGCACGAACGGGTGCGCGTCGAAAGTCCTGTCTATATCGCTCTCTTTGAGCTCCGGCAGGGTTATATCAACGCGCCTTATATCGCGGTCGGCATAGCGAGCCGCGTTGTCATAAAATTCGCTGTTGCGGCGCAGAGCTTCGAGCTTTTTGACATCAATGCAGGCGTAAACCGCCGCGCCGTTTCGCTCAAAGCGCTCGTTTCTCGCGAGTATGCCGCCGTTTTCGGCTATCGTGCACGCGCCGGAGAACACAAGGTCTGTCGTGCTCTCGCCGATGCCGGCGGATGAATAGACATAGCCGCAGTAGCACCGCGCGCTCGTCTGCTCAATGAGGCTCAATCTGAAATCGTTCTTTGTGACCATCTCGTCGGAGGCGGAGATATTTACTATTATATCCGCGCCGCTGAGCGCAAGGACTGTTCCGGGCGACACGGGCACCCACATATCCTCGCACAGCTCAATTCCGACCGCCGCGCCGTTGTCCGCGCAGAAGAGCATATTGCCGAACGGCACCTCCTGCCCGCAGAGTGTGACGGTATCGCACGTGGTATCAAGCCCCGAGACGAAGTGGCGTTTTTCATAGAACTCGTTGTAATTCGGCAGATAGCTCTTCGGGACGACACCCATGAGTTTGCCGTTCTGGAACGCGGCGGCGCAGTTAAAGAGCCTGCCGCGCACGCGCACCGGGAGTCCGACTATCACGAGCGCGCCGATATCGGCACATTCAAGAATGAGCCTGCCGAGCGCGGCCTCCGCGCTTTCAATGAGCCTGTCCTGCGAAAAAAGATCGGAGCAGGTATAGCCTGTTATGCACAGCTCCGGCAGGGCGATTATCTGCGCGCCGGACGAAGCCGCCCCTTTTATCAGCGGCAGCATATTATCAACATTTTTATCAGCCGCGCCGACCGTCACCCTCGGGCAGACCGCCGCGGTCTTGACAAATCCGAAATCCTTCAAGATATCACGTTCCCTTTCGCGAATCTTATTATACAGATTATAGTATATACTAATCCGCGCTTTAAATCAATCCTTTTCATTTTTCGGAGGTGATCCCACGGACTCGTTTTGTTCGCTCGTTTCTTCGATAAATTCGGCGGTCTGGGGAGTCCCGCTGCTCGTCGCTTTCACGGGCACGGGGCTTCTGCTGAGCGTGCGGTCGGGATTTTTCCAGATAACGCACATCGGCACATGGATGAAAACGACGCTCGGCAGTATATTCAGCAAAAAGAGCCGGGAATCCGGTAAAGGCTCGATATCGCAGACGCAGGCGCTCTCCGCCGCACTCGCCGCGTGCATGGGCACGGGCAACATAGTCGGCGTGGCGGCGGCGATAGCCTCAGGCGGCGCGGGCGCGGTTTTCTGGATGGTGATAAGCGCGATAATCGGCATGATGAGCGCGTGCTGCGAAAACATACTCGGCATAAAATACAGATACCGCGACGAAAACGGCGAATGGATGGGCGGCGCGTTCGTCTATATGGAGCGCGGACTGGGATTCAGGCACATGTCAAAAATTTTCTGCGTTCTGTTGGTCATAGCCTCGCTTGGCATCGGCAATATGACCCAGGCGAACGCCGCCGCGCTCTCGCTCTCGGGCTCGTTCGGGCTGAGTCCCGCGATAACGGGATTGATTCTCGCCGCAGGCGTATTCGCGATAACCTGCGGCGGGCTCAAAAGAATCGCATCGGCGGCGGAGAAGATAATTCCCGCCATGACGGCGATATTCATTCTCGCGAGCTTTGCGGTCATAATAAAGAACTTCCGTGCCGTACCGGCGGCGTTTTCGCGCATAATATCCGAAGCTTTTTCGCTACGCGCGGCGGCAGGAGGAGCGGCGGGCTACGGGATAAAAAAAGCCTTGCGCTACGGGGTGGCGCGCGGAGTTTTTTCAAACGAAGCGGGGCTCGGCAGCAACGCGATAATCCACGCGGCGGCGCAGACGGATTCACCCGCCGAGCAGGGCTGCTGGGGCATACTTGAGGTTTTTCTCGACACGGTCGTCATGTGCACCGTGACTGCAATAACTCTCTTGGTCTCCGGCGCACCGACGGACGGTGACGGCTCACTCGCCTGCGCCGCGGCATTCGGCAGCGTATTCGGAAAAGCCGGGAGTATTTTCGTCTGCGTGAGCATCTGCGTCTTTGCCTTCGCCACGCTCATCGGCTGGTCATATTACGGGCGGCGCGGGCTCGAATATCTTCTGGGCGCAAAGAGCGCGAAGATATACAACATAATTTACGCCGCGGCGGTATTCGTCGGATGCGTCGCCGATCTCGAGCTCGTATGGGAGCTCTCCGACCTCGCGAACGCGCTCATGGCGGTGCCGAATCTCATCTCGCTCTGTCTGCTCAGCGGCGAAGCGACAAAAGAGCTGAAAAAGACATATCATAATTGATATATAGGTATTGATTTATTGATATAACCATGTATAATATAAGAAGTATAAATATGCTGTATTGTGGGGATTTGTGCGGAAGAGGCAAAAAATCAACAAATTTGTCGTTTGCGGTCTTGTGTGGTGCGGCGACTCGACGCACCGATGCCGCGCGAGCGGCACGAAATCTTTGCAAATATTTATCCTGCCGACCGTAGGGGCGAACTTCGTTCGCCTGCTTTTCGGCTCCCCTGTAGGGGAGCTGTCGCGGAGCGACTGAGGGGTTTCTTTCGCTAACGCTCAAAGTAATAAATGTGTGCTGTAGGGGCGGATAATATCCGCCCGCAAAATCTGCACGAATTTTTTTGATGCGCAACTTGTAGGGTGCGGCGACTCGACGCACCAATGCCGCGCGAGCGGCACGATATGAAATTGTATAATTCACCCTCTACCTTCGCGTCCTACCATAATCAAACTTTTAAACTCTCCGCGTTTCGGCATTTTCTTTTTATTTAAAAAAGAAAACGCCTGCAAAAGAAAAGCAAAACAGGGGGAATCCCCCTGTACCCCCGCGAACGCCGCGCCGCAGTACATAGTTTGCGGCTCTCAGTGGGCAGCTCGGCACATTCGCCCGTAAACTCGCTTCGCTCAAACAATACGGGCTCGTGCGT
>CAVAWW010000104.1:0-4517 GCA_963592475.1 bacterium | reverse complement strand
AGGCGAGGGAACGGCTTGCGAAGCAAGACGCACGAGCCCGCACTCGTTCAAGCTCCGGCGCGTTTGCGGGCGAATGTGCCGAGCAACCGATTGAGAGCCGCGAGCCAAGTACTGCCGCGCGGCGTTCGAGGGGGTACAGGGGGATTCCCCCCTGTTTTGCTTTTCTTTTGCAGGCGTTTTCTTTTTCAAACAAAAAGAAAATGCCGAAACGTGGGAAGTGCACATCCTTTGATTAGAGTGCGTAGCGAAGGTAGAAGCTAATTATCAATAAATTACAATTGCTATAACCCTGTATCGGCTGCGCCGATAACGGACAGCCGCAAGGGCTGTCCCTACGAGATGTGTTGTCTAAAAAACTGCACAATTTTCGATAGGCGAACGAAATTCGCCCCTACGGTCGGCGAGATGAATCTTTGCAAAGATTTCGTGCCGCTCGCGCGGCATCGGTGCGCCGAGTCGCCGCACCCTACAAGTTGCTCGCCAATTAAATTGTGCAAGCTTAGCGGGTTAAATGATATCTGCCCTTATGGATGGCTCTTATATTCGTGTCCCGCTCTTAGCTACGGTGCATAAAAATCTATACGCTCCGCAATATCCCGAAAAAAACAGCTTCATTCCGGAGCATCTTCCGAAACGAAGCTGAATAAATATTTTATTTTTCCGCACCGTCTCTACGTTTGTATTTCGACGAAGGAATAAACGCGAACACGGCGATAACCGCGACGAACAGCGCCGACATTACTTTTATATACAGCTCCGAAAGTCCGATGTTCTGCGCCGTCTCCTGTCCGAGCGCGATATAGACCGCCGCATATGTCACGAGAACGACGAAGAATGCTATTATCAGTCCGTTTCGCGCTTTTCTGCGCGAGTGCTCGCGGTCGGGGTCATACGGGAGCGCGAGCCACGCCGCGGTTATCATTATCGGCGAGATGCTGCCGGAGAGCACGGAGAGAATAATATACAGCACCGTGTTTTTTTCGCTCCCGCCGTTTTTTAGCATCAGGATGCCGCAGGACGCAAAGCCGATTGAATTTATTATATCCCCCGCTATGCGCACTCCGCTCGTGAGACCGTCGAAGTTCGGTATGCACACCGCCGCATCCGCTAATATAAATATCGCCATAACGCAGAGCAAAGCGGGTATTATTTTTTCCGTCAGGCGTAAGTCTGCATTCCCGCTCTTTTTGATTCGCGACGATGCGGTTATCGCCGAAACGCCTATGAGTATCAATATGATCGCCAAACACAGCGAGACGATTTTTTCCGCCGTCGGGCTGCCGGCTAAAAACGGCGAGATGCCGTTTGTCAGCGCGCCGATAACAGAAAACACGCCCGCGAGGGTATAGAGAAGTATGTTTCGTCTGTTCATTTTTTCGCTTCTTTCATTAGGTCGGGTTTTAGAGATTTTATATGTTTTATTTATTCTGCCGGCAAATAGAATTTGTCACTGCCGTATACGCTTTTTATTTCGCGCCAACTGAGTCTTTCGGAGCATATCACCGTGCCGCACTGATCCGACTCTTCGGATAAATCTATATCGTCTTTCCATATAAAATATCCGTCTTTCTCTTCGAGCGACGCTTCTAAGATTTCGCAGGTGTATTTTTCGTCAGTCGGGCGGAGCGACAAAGATATAAGCCCGGAAAACTCAAGCTCGATTGCAGCCGAAGAATTGATTTGGCTTTGTATCAGAACGCGCAGTGTGCGTCGGTCGTTGATAGGATACATGCTTTTTTCCGCAGTAGTATATGCTCCGCTTATATAATACATCTCTTTGATGCAGCTGTCATGGAAACTGTACATTCTATCCATGAGAGCCGATATGTCTTCCTTGCTTGAAATTTTATTCCACATAATTTTATTTTTTCTTCGCCTTTTTCTTTTTATCTTTCGGGGTCGAGACGGCGATGAGTGCAAGACCCATGTCGGTAACGAGAGTCAGGCAGAGGAACAGCCAGTCGGCCACCGCGCGGAATGTGTCACTCGACAGGGTGAGATTGGTTATTATGTACGCGGCAACAATAATTACCGCGCCGACGATAAGCTCGATAACACCCGCCTTGCGGAGCTTTTTACATTCGCCGTCCGCCCTTTCGCGCGCGAACGCGCCGGAGACAAATATGGAAGCGGGATTTCCGGTCATCGCGGCGAACACGGCATATGCAATTTTATTTCTTCTGATGAATACCATATTATTTTTGAACATGATAACGGCTGCGGCAACGTGTCCCGCCGCGCCTATAAGCTCTGCTATGATTCTGACTGCGTCGAACAGCGATTCAAAATGCACGGCGGTGTTTATGATATCCGCCGCGAGAATTACCGCGAAGCCGACGAAGCATATCGGCATAACAACAGTGCGGACTGCGGAATCCTTCGGATTCTTGCCGGACTGCGCCGCAAGTATAAATGAAGAAACTGCCGCCGCGAGCGTCAGAACCGCGCCCGCTATCATCGAAATTGTAGCGCCGACCGTCATCTTGGTCGGATAAAGCGCGAGCGCGCCCGAGAAGAAAAGATAGAAAAGTCCTGAAATAATATAGAGCCCTTTTCTGTGTTTATTCATTTTGTACCCTCCGTCAATTTATTCTCTTCCGGTATTATTTGCCGGGTAAAATCCTTTTACGCTCACTTCGCCGCCGGTTATTACTTCGCGCTCTCCGTTTTCGAAAATGACTTCAAGCCCGAAATTTTCGGCGATTTCAACGGCGCGTCCTTTTTTTATTTCTTCGCCGCGCTCGATGCTTATCTCCTCTCCGATAACGGCGCAGTTCTCGCGGTATTCTTTTAGATATTCCTCTCTTTTTTCGGGAAATCCCGCGTTTATCAAATCAAGCTCTTCGATAACGGCGGCGATTATCTGCGCCCTGCAAAATTCTCTCTTGCATATTATTCTAAGCGACGAAGCAATATTGCGAAGCTCGGGCGGAAAGCCGTCTTCACTTTGATTCACATTTATGCCGATCCCCATCACGGGACCCGCCGCGGTCATCTCTGTGAGTATGCCGCATATTTTCATCCTGCCGCAGACTATGTCGTTGACCCATTTTATTTTGCTTCCCGCATGGCAGACCTTTTCTATCGCGCGGCGCACCGCAACCGCACCCCACGCGGTTACCTCGCTTATCTCATCCGGGGTCGCGTTGCCCGTACCGAGCAAAAAAGAGAGATAAATTCCGACTCCTTTGTCCGATTCAAATCGCTTGCCGCGCCTGCCGCGCCCTTTCGTTTGGCAGTCGGCTGTCACGCAGTCGCCGGGTCGGACTTTTCCCTCGGCGCATAGATTTTTTAAAATAGTGTTTGTCGAATCCACCGTGTCAAAGACGGCGATATTATTTTTTCGCTCTTTCGTGAGATATTTTTTTATCTCCTCGGCGGAGAGAATATCAGCCTGCATTTTTCTTCTCGTCCTCCTCAAGATGCCTGCGCCAGTGGAACAGATACTGCTGCGCTATTCCGCGCACTCCGTCCATACATTCGGGCAGACCGTTCGGGTATAATTCGCCGACAACGCGGCGCACCCAGACATCTATCGGGAACGCATCGACGCGCCCGAAGCCGAATAATAAAGTACACTCCGCAACTTTCGCGCCGACACCTTTTATTTTTAACAGGCTTTCGCGCACTTCATCGTCCGAAGCACTTTTGAGCGCGGACAGATTCACTTCACCGCCCGCTACTTTGCGCGCGGCGTCGATTATATATTTATTTCTAAATCCCGCTCTCAGCGGCGCGAGATCATCGGGTTCGAGAGAAGCCAGTTTTTCGGCTGACGGGAACGAATATCCCCCGCCCTGGAGCTTGTCTCCGAAGTTTTCGCAGAGCCTGTCGATTATGCCCTTTATTCGCGGTATGTTATTATTCTGAGAGATAATAAACGAACAGAGCGTCTCCCACTCGTCCTGCTTTAATATTCTTATCCCCGGGTACTCCGAGCACGCGATTTTTAAATTTTCGTCCGCACTCAGGCGCTCGCATATCGCGGTGTAGTCGCGGCCGAGGTCAAAATATTTTATCCATATGTTTTTTATTTCGTCGGGCGTTGTGTTTTCAAAAAATAATCTATCGCCGTCCTGTTTTAATCTGAGCTCGCGGCTCATCGCCACTCCGCTCCAGCTGCCGTCCGCATTTTCGCTCCAGCGGAATGCCTGACCGCAGTCGAGAATAAGCGGCAGGCTGAAACAGCGAAGCCCGGTTATTATGCTTCCGCCGTCCGTCTGCAAAATTTTGTCACAATCCAACTCAAATCCGCTCCTTTTGTTATATAAGCGAAATATATTCAAATTCAAAAGTAAAGAAAATATAACAAATTGTATATATTTTCGACTTTGATTTATCTATCCACATCAGCTTGTCAAGGTTTTTCAAGCGTTTTTGAAGAAGTTATCAACATTTTCCACATAGTTTTCCACATATCACGCGCGAAAGTGTGATTACAGTTCGTATAATCGGCTTTTCTCCGCCCGTCGGTATATTTCACGCCCGAAAAGTCAAAAATAATCAACACATGACAT
>CAVAWW010000103.1:0-4682 GCA_963592475.1 bacterium | reverse complement strand
ATTATATTACTTCACGGCGGACAGAAAATATTTTTTTATTACTCGTCAAACAGGCCGTCCGTAAGCTCTAGCGCCTCTTTGCGGCGGCGCTCCTCCTCTTCTCTGTCGAGCGCGAACGAGCCGTCCGCAAGTCGGCGCAGAACGCTGCCCTCGCCCGCTCCCTCGGGGAGCAAAGCGCGGCTGATATTGACCATTGTTTCGCCGTCTTTTTCGCAGACTGCGTAGTTTCCCTCTATACGGTCTATGGCGTAATATTCCATGCTGCCGTCTCCTTTTTACTTCTCGGCGGTTTTGTCGGACGGGAACGCGGTTGAAAGATGCTCGCCGTCCGAGCCGACGACTATCGTGCCCTTTATATCTGTGCGCTCATACGGGATATTGTACTTCTCGAGCTTTTCGAGAGTCTCCTTGTGCGGATGACCGTAATCGTTATCCTTGCCGCATGATATGAGCGCGAGCGACGGGGACACGACCTTGAGGAACTCCTCGCTTGTCGATGTGCTGCTGCCGTGGTGACCGAGCTTCAGGACATCCGCCTTGATATCCGCGCCGTTTGCAAGTATCTGTTTCTCGCTCTTTGCCTCGGCATCGCCCGTAAAGAGGAAAGAATTCTTTCCGTAGACGACTTTCAAGACGACGGAGGCATTGTTCAGGTCATCCGGCGTGCCGACGGGGCCGACTACCGTTATCTTAGCGTCGCCGAGGGTATAGGTATCGCCCGCCTTGGCGGATATCACCTTGGCGCCGGAGGCCTTGACCGCTTTTATCAGCTTTTGATAAATCGAGGTCGTGGGAACCATGGACTTCGGAAGCTTCGGCATAATAACATTGTCGACCTCTATCCCCTCAATGACCTTGGGCATACTGCCGATATGGTCGGAGTGCGGGTGCGTTGCGACTATGTAATCGAGCTTTTCAACGGAATTCGCCCTGAGATAATCAAGTATTGTTTGGTCGTTGCCGCGCTCGCCCGCGTCTATCAGCATGGCGTGCTCCCCGCTTTTAACGAGAATGCTGTCTCCCTGACCGACGTCGATGACATGGACGGTAAAAGGCGCGTTCAGCGCGTCGCCGTCCTGCACGGTCTGCTTATCGCCCGAGAGCAGCTCGCCCCAGGTGGGGATATCGAACGGAAGATTCATATACGGCGCGAAGGTTATCAGCAGCGCGACGGCTATGACCGCCACGGTAACTATAAGCTTCGTGCGCTTGTTCTGTGCGGCGGAGCCGCCTTTTCTTTGATTTGCCATAATTTTCTCCTATCAGATCTCGTCGTCAACGGGGGCATCCGACAGGGCGCATTTCTCCATCCACTGCTGCTTGGTTATGAGCACCTGGCGGGGCTTGCTGCCCTCGAACGGGCCGATAATGCCCTTGCTCTCGAGCTCGTCCATGAGCCTTGCTGCGCGGGCGTAGCCGAGCTTGAGCTTGCGCTGAAGGAGCGTTGTGGACGCCATTTTTGCGTCGAGCACGACTTCGACGGCGTTCGGGAACATCTCGTCGCCCGGCTCCTCGCCGTCTTCGCTGCTCGCGGCACTGCTCTTCTTGCTCGAGCCCGCTATTGCGGCCTGCCTGTTTATCTCGTCCATAATGCCCTCATCGTACTCCGCCTCGGCGTTGTGCTTGATGAAGTCGGCAACATCCTCGACCTCTTCATCGGAGATGAAGCAGCCCTGGATACGGGTCGGCTTATTTGAACCGATGGGGCTGAAGAGCATATCGCCGTTGCCGATAAGCTTCTCCGCGCCGGACATATCGAGTATCGTTCTCGAATCGACCGACGAAGAAACGGAGAGCGCGATTCTGCTGGGGATATTCGCTTTGATAATACCCGTGATAACATCGACGGAGGGGCGCTGAGTCGCTATAACAAGGTGCATACCTGCGGCACGCGCTTTCTGAGCGAGGCGGCATATCGCATCCTCGACTTCATTGGGCGCGACCATCATAAGATCGGCAAGCTCATCGATGAAGATAACTATCTGATGCATCGGGCGCAGCGACTTGTCGCGCTCGGCTAATTTGTTATATCCTCTTATATCGCGGACATTCTTCTCGGAGAGTATCTTATATCTGTTCTCCATCTCGTTGACCGCCCATGTGAGAGCGCCCGAAGCCTTGCGCGGATCGGACACGACGGGCACGGCAAGATGCGCGATGCCGTTATAGACCGTGAACTCGACCTGCTTGGGGTCAATCATCAGAAGCTTCACTTCGTCGGGAGTCGCGTTATAGAGAATGCTGACTATCATTGTGTTCAGGCACACGGATTTACCGGAACCCGTAGTACCCGCTATGAGCAGATGCGGCATCTTCGCGAGGTCTGCACAGACGGCGTTGCCCGCGATATCCTTGCCGAGGACAACATTGAGCTTGCTCTGGGCGTTCTTGAACTGCGGAGTTTCGATTATCTCGCGCATATAGACCATAGAGCGCAGCTTGTTGGGCACCTCGATGCCTATCGCCGCCTTGTTCGGAATAGGCGCTTCGATTCTTATTCCCGACGCGGCAAGGCGCAGTGCGATATCATCCGCAAGGTTTGTTATCTTATTTATTCTGACGCCCGCGTCCGGCTGAAGCTCGTATCTTGTGACAGACGGGCCGCGGCTTATCTCGGTTATTTTGGCATGGACATTGAAGCTCTCGAGAGTCTCAAGCAGCTTCTGCGCGTTGGATTTGAGCTCGTCGGAGAAGTTTTCGTTGCCGTCGTGTATAGGCTCCTTGAGGCAGGTTATCGGGGGTTTGCGATAAGTCGGGCGGCTCTCGATAACGGGCTCCTCCGCAGTCTCCTGCGTTTCAATCTCGGGCTCGGGCTTTTTGACGGGCTCCTTCTTCTTGGGCTTTTCGGGCTCATCTGACTTCTTGCTTATATCGAGCATCTCAAGCTCGTCCTCAGCGCTCTCCGTCGGCAGAGGCGGCACGCAGGCGGGTCTGCCCTGCGCGGCGGCGGCGGTCTTTGAAGCGGCTGCCGCAACCTTTGCGGTAGCGTTTGCCGCCTCGGCGCGGCTGACTATATCATCGATACTGACATCGGCCTTAGCGGGCTTGCGCGGGAATACCGTGGGCTCGGGTCCCTCATCGTCGGCTTTTTTGCGGCTCTTTGCGGGTGCGGCGGGCTCATCCGTCGGCAGAGGCGGCACGGGGAACGGGCGCGGGCTCACATACGGCTCCTCCGCCTTCTTCCTGCGCGCGTCTCTCGACGGCGCTCTCTCCTGTTCCTCTTTGACGCGCTGTGCTCCGCGCTCAAGGCGCTCGTTCGTGTCCTCGCTCATGCGCTTCAAGGGCTTTGCAATGGACATACCGAGGCGGGACAGGGTGAGTCCCGTCAAAAACATTATGCTGACGGCGAGCAGGATAATGTCAATTATCGCCGCTCCGACCTTGCCCGCCATTTTGGCGAGCAATCCGCCAACGAGCGCACCGAGTGCGCCCGCGCTCGGGAAAGTATCGTAGTCTCTCCACGCGGACTTTATCTGATCGCCGAGGCTCAACGTTGAAAAATATTCGGCGGGGTTCGAGAAAATATGTATCGCCGAGCAAATCAGCAATATTGATATCCCGACGCCGATAAGATTCGACGATATCGAGCCGAAGGTCTTATCCATGGCTAACATGACCGAGACATAGATAAGCATGACCGGCCAGATATATGTACACGTGCCGAACACGCCGAACATAAAATTATGCACGGCAAGCCACGCGTGCTCGCCCTCGATAAAAGCCATTGCTATGAGCAGCGCCGCAACAGCCATAAGCGCTATCGCCGCTTTTTGACGGCGCGAGGACAGCTGCTCGGGCGTTTTCTCGACACTCTCGGTCTTCGCTGCCGCGGGCTTTGGCGCGGGGGCTTTTTTAGTTGTTGTTTTCTTCTTGGCGGCTGTTGACTTTGCCGCAGTCTTTTTCGCAGCCATTAAGGCCCTCCTTAGAAATTCAAACGGTCTTATCTGACCTTTTCAACTATGCCGGCGACTATAACGACAACGCCCAGAGCGAGGCAATAGTAGCCGAAAATCTTAAACTTATCTATCTTGACGAGCCATTCGAGCGCCTTTATCGCGGCAAAGCCGACGACGGCGGCGGTGACGATGCCTATGACGACGGGCAGGATATCTATCTGCTCGCCGAGAGCCACGGCGTCCTTTATCTCCATAACATTGGCGGCAAGGATAGCCGGGATACCGAGGATGAACGAATAGCGAACCATATATTCCTTCGACACGCCGCAGAGCATACCGGTCGAAATGGTCGATCCGGAGCGCGAGATGCCGGGGAAGCCGGCGGCGAATGCCTGAGCCACGCCGACCGCAAGCGCCGATTTAGCGCCTATCTGCGGACGCGCCTCTACCTTCTTCGCGCGCCATGAGCCGACGAGCAGGAGCACCGCAGTGACGATAAAGCAAACGCCCTCGACAAATATATCGTTGTCGTCGGCAAGCGAGCCGAGGACATCCATTATGCGCCTGTCGTCCCCGACGGGGATAAGCAGAAACAGCAGCGGCACGCAGGAGATAACGAACATAAAGAGCATACGCCTGTTTTCGTTCATCTCGCGCCACTTGAACTTGCCCGTAAAAATGTCTTTTATAGTGGCGAAAAACTCGACTATAAGACCCCATATTGTCTTATAATAAACAACGAACACCGCTATCAGAGTGCCCATATGTAGCAGCACCGTAAACAGC
>CAVAWW010000102.1:0-4966 GCA_963592475.1 bacterium | reverse complement strand
CTTTTGCAGGCGTTTTCTTTTTCAAATAAAAAGAAAATGCCGAAACGCGGGAAGTATATATCATTTGATTATGGTGCGTAGCGAAGGTAGAGTGCAAATTCTACAATTTCATATCGTGCCGCTTACGCGGCAACGGTGCGTCGAGTCGCCGCACCCTACAAGTTGCGTCTAATAGATTCTGCGACAAATCCCAATTTGCCAAGCCGAGATAAATAGCGCATTTCTATACACATTATAACAACACAAAAACCGACCTATGAATCATAGGTCGGTTCAACTGTTTTGTGAGCATCACGCCAATCGGCGGGCTTTGTTATTAAAGTACTTTTGAAAGGAAATCTTTTGCGCGGGGGCTCTGCGGATCGGCGAAGAACTTTTCGGGTGTGTTCTCCTCAACTATTTTGCCCTCGTCCATGAACACAAGCTTCGTGCCGACTTCGCGGGCGAAGCCCATCTCGTGGGTGACGACGACCATCGTCATGCCCTCGCGGGCGAGCTGCTTCATCAGGTCGAGAACCTCGCCGACCATCTCGGGGTCGAGGGCGCTCGTCGGCTCATCGAAGAGAATGACCTCGGGGTTCATCGCGAGCGAGCGGACTATTGCGACTCGCTGCTTCTGGCCGCCGGAGAGGGTCGAGGGATAGACATCGGCTTTGTCCTCGAGTCCTATGCGTTGGAGCAGCTTGTGTGCGTTCTCCTCCGCCTCTTTCTTTATCTCCTTGACGGGGTGCACGGGCAGCTTATCCTTGTGGAACATATTGTGCATCACTGCCTTGCGTCTGTCCTTCTTGGCGCAGAGCACGGGCGAGAGCATTATGTTCTCAATAACAGTCTTGTTGTTGAAAAGATTGAAATGCTGGAACACCATTCCCATCTTTCTGCGGTGGATATTGATATCGACCTTGGGGTCGGCGATATCCACGCCCTCGAATATAATCTTGCCGGAGGTCGGATCCTCCATGCAGTTGAGGCAGCGCAGGAACGTGCTCTTTCCGGAGCCGGACGGGCCGATGACAACAACGATGTCGCCCTTGTTGATAGTCATGTTGATGCCCTTGAGGACTTCATTGTCCCCGAAGTTCTTTTTCAGGTCAATTACGTCTATCACTCTTTTTCAGGCTCCTTTCCATGATTTTTACAAGCAGGGTTATCAGGCAGACTATGACGATATAGATGAGCGCCATGGCAATATAGGGTACCATGAACTCATAGCTGTTCGAGCCGATGTAGCTGAACGCGACATAGAGGTCGAGCGCGCCGACGAACGAGACGACCGAAGTCTCCTTTATAAGGGCGATGAACTCGTTGCCGAGGGTCGGGAGAATGTTCTTTATCGCCTGCGGGATGACTATGCGCATCATCGTGGTCGAGAAGCTCAATCCCACGCTTCTGCCGCCCTCCATCTGGCCGTCGTCAACGCTCTGGATACCGCTTCGCATTATCTCCGATATGTACGCGCCGCTGTTAAGGCCAAAAACCGCTATTGCCACGCTGACCGACGGGAGATTGACGCCCATTATCGGCAGCACAACATAGTAGAATATAAGCAGCTGCACGACCATGGGGGTTCCTCTGAAGAGCGCGACATAGAATGTGCAGATGGCGTTGAGTATTCTCGGGAGGACTTTGTATTTCGGTATAACGCGCACGGTCGCTATCAGCGTACCGATGACAATACCGATTATAAGACCGAGAACAGCTATCTTGAGCGTATTCTGCAAGCCCTGCAGGACTTTTACATAGCCGTTGTAGTCTATGAGTATCTCGATGAACTTATCGATTTTCTTCGGTAAGCTTGCTATAAAATCGTTCATAGTTCTTTTCCTTTGTCCAAATACTTGCGCGGCAAAAAGCGCCGCAGACTAAAAGGAAGGCCGTTTCGACCGAAACAGCCTTCTTTCGTTATTTACATTTAAGCTCAGGCAACATCATTGATGGCCTTTGCGATGCTCGCGGCGGGAGCGGAGTCGATGATAACATAGTCAACGCCGCCGTTGATGAGATCCTGGACTGCGAGAGAACCGCTCTTATAAGCGACAGCCTTTGCCTTGAGTCCCGGGAAACCGAGATCCTCGCTGCCCTCTATGAAGGAGTTGCCGGTAGTGCCCTGCTGGCAGCCGATCTTCTTGTCCTCGGTGAGGCTGTTGAGGATAGCCTTGACATCGTCAGCGCTCTTGCAGGCGTCGAAGGTGGTGTCGGTGCCCTTGACTATGAGTCTCTGAGATGCCTCATAGTAAGCGTCGGAGAAGTTGACATACTCTTTACGGTCTTCGCTGATGGTAAGACCTGCCATTGCGATATCGCACTTGTGCTGACCGACGGAAAGGCAGACAGCGTCGAAGTCCATGTTCTGGATAACGAGCTCTTTGCCGAGCTTCTTGGCGACATAAGCGGCTATCTCCATGTCGATGCCGTAGTAGTCATCGCCCTTCATGTACTCAAAGGGCTCGAAAGCGGCGTTGGTTGCAACGACGAGCTGATCCTTGCTCTCATCGAGAGCCGCAGACTTGACAGCCTCGGGAGTGCCGCCGCCGAAGTACTTGTCGCAGATAGCGGTGAATGTTCCGTCGCTCTTCATCTCTTTGATTATGTCGTTGACCTGGGTGAGCAGCTCGGGCTGGTTCTTGTCAACGCCGAAAGCGTACTGCTCGCTGGTCAGATCGTAGTCAATAACCTTGACTGCGGGGGTCTTTGTTGTATTGCCGTCGTCCTTGTTGCCGCCGCAGGCTGCGAACGCAGTGCAGATGCAGACAAGCGCAAGCACGAGAGCGATTATCTTCGTAAACTTTTTCATGATGTTTTCCTCCTGTTTGATTTGATGACTGTATTATAACACCATATTTTCAAAATGCAAGGCTTTATTGAATATTTTTTCATGTTTTTGGCGTTTTTCTGCATTTTGACGGTAAATATGCATCTTATTCATGCATAGTTGAATATTTTAGCCAACACTTCCGCCGGAATGAAGCTGCGGCAGAAGTCAAGAAAATCCTGCGGAGGCGGAGCGGACAGGCGAATCTCTTCACCCGAAGCCGGATGAACGAAGCCGCACTCAGCGCAGTGGAGCAGATGATGCCCTATCTCATTTTCCGGCGCGCCGTACATTGTGTCACCCGCAAGGGGTGCGCCCATGGACGCGAAATGCACCCTTATCTGATGCGTTCTGCCGGTCTCGAGGGTGAGACTCAGCAGGCTGTATTCGTCGCTCGCATACAGGCTCTCCCAATGCGTTACCGCGCTCTCGCTCCCCGGCATATCGCCGCACGCGCGCAGAGTTTTCATCGGGTCGGGGCGGTAGATAGGCTTGTTTATTGTTCCTCTCCCCTCGAAGCGTCCGCGGACGACGGCTATATATTTTTTATTTATATTGCCCGAAAGACGTGCCGCCGCATAGCGGTTCAGGGCGCAGACAACAACGCCGGATGTGCCCTTGTCGAGCCTGCCGACGCAGCGGAACACTGCGCTCTTCCCCTCGCCTTGCAGATGCCCGGCGACTGCGTTTGCGAGCGTGTCGCCCTGGTGGTTATGGGTCGGGTGCATCGCGAGAAAGGGCGATTTGTTGACTGCGAGCAGATCGGCATCCTCATATATTACATCTATATTTATATCCATCGGCTCGACCGTTTCGGTCTCGACGGGCAGGGTAACAATAACGATATCGCCCGCGTGCAGGCGGTCTATTGTACGCAGCGTCTCGCCGCCGCGGGTTATGCCGCCGTCGATGCGCTTGAGCGAGCTTAACGCGCGCGCCGAAATTCCCGCGCAGCCGCGCAGGAAATAAAACGCTTTTTTACCCTCGTACTCCTCGGGCACGGTGAATTCAAGTTTTCTGTTCAAGCGCGACCTCCGAAAGATTATTTTACCGCCGTAAAGAACAGGCGCGGGAATCTGAAAATTATCTCGCCATTTTTCTGAACAGTATAGAGCTTTTCGACCTCGGCAAGGACATCGTTTTCGAATTTTATTTTATCTTCGTCGCTGAGTCCTTCAAGATACGGACGCATACCCGTGCCCTTGTACCACTCGACTATGCTGCGGTGCGAGGGCATTTTAAAGAAATATGTCGTCTCCCAGAGCCTGAAATCGGATGAAATATCGGAGAGGATATCAAAATATTCCTCCTCCGTAAGGCAATTATATTTGCGGCGGTATTTTATCTTTTCCGCCCACTCGCCGGACTGTGCGACCATTGGCATCAGCTTGTGCATCGGGTGCTTCGCCTGCTGGGGAATCTGCACCGCGAGCGTGCCGCCGGGCTTCACAAGCTCCATGAGCCTGCCGAGCAATTCTTTGTGGTTCGGTATCCACTGGAGGCAGGCGTTTGAATAGACAACGTCGAACTTTCTGCCGAGCGTTTCGATATCGTCGGGGACATTCAGCTTTATAAACTCGAGTTCCGGCTCGTTTTTCCGCGCGAAATCGAGCATATCGTCGGAGCTGTCCGCGCCGACAATATGAGCCTGCGGGAACCTATTTTTGAGCACTGCTGTGCTGTTGCCTATTCCGCAGCCGAGATCAATTATGCTTTCGACTCCCTGAGCCGGCAGAGCGTTGGCGAGTTCTGCTGCGGGCAGAGTTCTCTGCGCTTTGAATTTTGCATATTGAGCCGCATTCCAGTCGGACATGATTTTCTCCTTTGCGGTTTGTTTTTATGTTTTGCGGATGAATTTTGCTGCTGTCGCGGCATTGGTCGTATCGGAATTTCGCATCTGAAAGGTACTTGAAAATTGCTCAAAATTCGCGGGCGGATGATATCCGCCCCTACAATCGATTGATAGTAATTACAGCATATCATCGGTGCGTCGAATTGCTTGAATTTGTACCTACAAGCTCTCTTTATCCGCAAAACGGGGCGGCAAACGCCGCCCCGCCGGATCTTTTTATTTTTCCGCGCTCTCCCGCGCTATGCGTTCCTTCCAGCAGCGGTGGCACATCGCCTCATAGCGGTCGTTGCCGCCGAGGAGCA
>CAVAWW010000101.1:0-5191 GCA_963592475.1 bacterium | reverse complement strand
CCCTCGGTCAACATGAGCATTATAAAATTCCTCGGCTTCGAGCAGATATTCAAAAATTCGCTGACCGGACTCCCCATCGGCGGCGGCAAGGGCGGCTCGGACTTCGACCCCAAGGGCAAGAGCGAGATGGAGATAATGCGCTTCTGCCAGAGCTTCATGACCGCGCTCTACCGCGTCATAGGTCCGAACACCGACGTTCCCGCGGGCGATATCGGAGTCGGCGGGCGCGAAATCGGCTACATGTTCGGCCAGTACAAGAGAATTACAGGACAGTACGAGGGCGTGCTCACGGGCAAGGGACTCTCGTTCGGCGGCTCGCTCGCGAGAACCGAGGCGACCGGCTACGGGCTCGTCTATCTGGTTGAAGAGATGCTCAAGAATCACGCCAATTCAATTGAGGGCAAGACGATAGTTGTCTCCGGCTCGGGCAATGTCGCAACCTATGCAATAGAAAAGGCGATAAGCCTCGGCGGAAAAGTTGTCACGGCGAGCGATTCGAGCGGATTCGTCTATGACCCGGACGGCATCGATGTTGAGACGCTCAAGCAGATAAAAGAAGTCCGCCGCGCAAGGATAAGCGAATATATCAAAGAACGCCCGAACGCGAAGTTTTACGAGGGCAAAAAGGTCTGGGGCGTGCCCTGCGACATAGCTCTGCCGTGCGCCACGCAGAACGAGCTCGGCGCCGAAGACGCAAAAGAGCTGATAAAGAACGGCTGCATCGCGGTCGGCGAGGGTGCGAACATGCCCTCGACTACGGAAGCTACCGAAGTTTTCCTGCAAAACAAGATTCTCTTTGCCCCCGGCAAGGCGGCAAACGCGGGCGGCGTCGCAACCTCCGCGCTCGAGATGAGCCAGAACAGCGCACGCGTCAGCTGGCCGTTTGAAAAGGTCGATCACCAGCTCAACAACATTATGATAAATATCTATCACAACATGGCAAACGCCGCAAAGGAATACGGACACGAGGACAACTTCGTTGTCGGCGCGAACATCGCAGGCTTCCTCAAGGTCGCCGACGCAATGATGGCGCAGGGAATAGTGTAAAGATATAAAAACTCCCCGCAGATAAAATTCCGCGGGGAGTTTGTGTCAGAAATCATTTTCCGTCTTGCTGTTTATGCGTCAAATACCGAACCCGAGTAGGGGTCGGCGACTCGACGACCCTATGCCGCCGACGGCGGCACGGTAACAATCAGCAATATTTTATGGAATCTCATTGTAACAGTGTTCTGTCGATTGCCCGTTCGCAACGATAAAGTATATAATTTGTGCTGACTCCGTCAGCAGCGGTGCGTCGATTCGCCGCACCCTACAAAAGCACCTGCTAAAAAGAAAGCTTTTTCATTCAAATCTTTCTTCGATATGTTCAGCTCCCCGCGAAAAAATTTCCGTGGGGAGCTGTAATTTTATTTTATCTTTTATTCCTCTGTCTTTATGCCTTTATCCTTGAACAAATTTTTCAGGCGTTCAACAGACGATGAGCTGAGTGCGGTCTTCGAGAGTATGAACGCGCTGTCTGCGGCGATATAGATATAAAAAGCGTGCTTCGTGATGCAGACTTTTTGTATCTTTGAATACGGTATGATGCGCTTTATACTCTTTTCGCCGTGCTCGATGAGCTCCAATTTGTCCTCGTAAAAATCAAATTCCTGCTCGGCAAGAAACGACTTGTCGAGCTTTTTGAACGCCCTGTATGGTGCTAAATATTGGATATAGGCATATGCCGCCGCACAGAGGACGAGGACGGCGCTCACGACATAGAGAAAGATGTTTCCGCCGACCTTCACGAAGCTCACTATAACAGCCGCGGCGCAGGCGAGCAGAAGCCAGCCGGTCGCGCCCGAAAAGCGGGTCTTTCTGCGCTTGCCGTCCGTGTAGTGGACATATTTAAGATATGAGTCAAATGTGTTTTTGCAGTTTGCAGTAACTATAAGCATATATTTCTCCGTTTTTTATTTTATACCGAGCGCGTGCTCAAGATTTTTTCCGAGGATTCCCTCTTTCGCCTCTTCGGAGATGTCGAGGGCGATTATCCTGTTTATCAGCGCCTTTGCGTAGTCGGCTTTTTTATACGGGAAGTCGAGTCCGAATATCGCGCAGTCATCATCCCCCTGATGAATGAGCGTCAAAAGCTCGTCATCGGTCAAAGTCCAATAGTCCGGCAGACCGTTGTCGTCCGGCATAATGCTCGTCAGGCCCGCGTATACGCGCCTCGGATCGCTCGCGCGGTGGTGGTTGTTGCAGATAACAGCCAGCGCCTCGCGGAAAAAGTGATAGCCGCCGACATGCTCCATGCTGAATTTAAGGCGCGGGAAGTTCCACGCGACTTCGTCAAAGAGCAGCGGCTGATAGTCCGCGATGCGGTGCCAGTGCAGCCCCGTGTGAAACGACAGAAACAGCCCGTTCTCCTGGGCGGCAGAATAGACTTCGCACGCTTTGTCACCCATAATATTGAACTCCTGATATGCCGGGTGGAGCTTTATGCCCCTGAAGCCGATATCGGCGATTCTGTTGACCTGAGCCTTTATATCGTCGGAATCGAAGTCCACCGTGCCGAAGCCGACAAGAGAATCATCGTTCTTTATTGCGCCCGCGAGCCAGATTATGCAGTCGCCGGGCATGTTATATTCTTTATACTGCGACGGAAACGGCGCGAAGCAGACCGCCCGCTCTATAGAACACTCGTCCATGAGCTTTTTGAGCGAATCTATCCCGCAGCCCGGTCTTGCTTCCTCCGGGAAAACATGGGCGTGGTTCGCAAATATATGATAATCCTTCATATTTTCTCCTTTGATTTAGGTCGAAGCCGACGAGGCGGTGTTCGCCGCCGCCATGGCAGTGTCTATAGCGAGGACTATGCCCAGCGATATCAGCTCGTAATCCGGGTCGAGGATATCAAGCTCGTAGCTGTCGCCCCAGGCGAACCACTCCTTGTGGATATTCATGATGTTCCTGTCGCCGTCATAGAGCGAATATTCATGCGCCCAGAAATCGCCCTCGACCCTGAGCGAGGTGTTTTCGAGCGAATATTTCGGGCGTAAAAAAGAGAAATCCTTGACTATCTCCGCTATCTCCTCGCCGCCTATCTCGAGGATAAAATGCGGCAGAAAAGTCATCAGCCGGCGGTATATCTGCCCTATCTCCTCGCCTTGCGCGTCCATAATATGCAGCCTGCCGCGCAGGGAGAAAAACTCGCCCTCGACAAAATATCTGTCGTTCCCGTTCTCATCCTTGACGGTGAATCTCGAGGTCAGCGAAAAGACCTTTTGCTTGATATAGAGCTTCATTTTATCCTCCCCTTTCCGCTTTTCAGTATATCATAAACCTCAGGTCTTTACAACCGCGGCGGCGGGTTTGCGACTAAAATAAATAATTTTTGACCGAAAAAGCCCTCAACGATTGTAACAATGCAAAAAATTCAAAAACCTTGTCCCAAGTAATTGATACGCTTGTATTTTTTTGATATAATAGCTCTGTACGGGATACACAAAACGAAAGGAGACTACGTGTATGAATTATACTCAAGAAGTAGAGAATATGTGTATTGTCAAAAAGGGTCCGAACCACGGTCCTGCTCCCATCCCCGAAGAGGGCAAATGGGTCAAGGCTTATGAGATAAAGGACATCTCCGGTTTCACCCACGGTGTGGGCTGGTGTGCTCCCCAGCAGGGCGCATGTAAGCTCTCGCTCAACATCAAGGACGGCATCATCGAGGAAGCTCTCGTTGAGACCATCGGCTGCTCGGGCATGACCCATTCCGCAGCTATGGCAAGTGAGATCCTCCCCGGCAAGACCATTCTTGAGGCTCTGAACACCGACCTCGTCTGCGATGCTATCAACACCGCTATGCGCGAGCTGTTCCTCCAGATAGTCTACGGCCGCTCTCAGTCCGCTTTCTCGGACGACGGACTTAACGTCGGCGCAGGCCTCGAGGATCTCGGCAAGGGACTTCGTTCGCAGGTCGGTACAATGTACGGCACAAGATACAAAGGCGTCCGCTATCTCGAGATGGCTGAGGGCTATGTCACCAGAATGGCTCTCGACGAGGACGATCAGGTTATAGGCTACGAGTTCGTGTCCCTGGGCAAGATGACCGACTTCATCAAGAAGGGCGACGACGCTCAGACCGCATACGACAAGTCGGTAGGCACCTACGGCAGATTCGCCGAGGCCGCCAAGTATATCGACCCGCGCAAAGAGTAAGGAGGATACGGACAATGGCATTATTTGAAAACTATGAGAGAAGAGTTGACAAGATCAACTCCGTTCTCGCTCAGTACGGCATTTCCTCCATCGAGGAGTGCAAAGAGATCACTCTTGCAAAGGGCATCGACTGCGACAAGATCGTCAGAGGTACCCAGCCCATCTGCTTTGAAAACGCTATCTGGGCATACACAGTCGGCTGCGCTATCGCTATAAAGAGCGGCGCTGTCAAGGCTGCCGACGCCGCTGCCGCAATCGGCATCGGCCTCCAGTCTTTCTGCATCCCCGGCTCCGTCGCCGAAAACCGCAAGGTCGGCCTCGGCCACGGCAACCTCGGCAAGATGCTCCTCTCCGAGGAGACGGAGTGCTTCTGCTTCCTCGCAGGTCATGAGAGCTTCGCCGCCGCAGAGGGCGCTATCAAAATAGCCCTCAACGCGAACAAGGTCAGAACAAAGCCCCTGAGAGTTATCCTCAACGGCCTCGGCAAGGATGCCGCTATGATAATCTCCCGCATCAACGGCTTCACATACTGCAAGACGGAGTTCGATCCCTATACCGAGACCGTCACCGTCACCGAGCAGAAGGCTTATTCCAACGGTCCGAGAGCGGACGTCAAGTGCTACGGCGCAGACAACGTTCCCGAGGGCGTGGCTATCATGAAGCTTGAGAACGTTGGCGTTTCCATCACCGGCAACTCCACCAACCCGACCCGCTTCCAGCACCCGGTCGCAGGCACCTACAAGAAGTGGTGCGTCGAGAACGGCGTCAACTACTTCTCCGTCGCTTCCGGCGGCGGCACAGGCCGTACCCTGCATCCCGACAACATGGCGGCAGGCCCCTCCAGCTACGGCATGACCGACACCATGGGTCGTATGCATTCCGACGCCCAGTTCGCAGGTTCTTCCTCCGTCCCGGCGCACGTCGAAATGATGGGTCTTATCGGCATGGGCAACAACCCGATGGTCGGCGCGACCGTCGCCTGCGC
>CAVAWW010000100.1:0-5232 GCA_963592475.1 bacterium | reverse complement strand
GTCTATATCAGCTCCGACTATGTTTTCGGCGGCAGCGGCACTCAGCCGCTCGAAATCAATGCGCCGAAAGACCCGCAGAATATCTACGGGATAACAAAGCTCGGCGGCGAGGAAGAGGCGAAGAAATGCCAAAAGCACTTCATTGTGCGCACCTCGTGGGTGTTCGGAATAAACGGCGGCAACTTCGTAAAGACTATGCTCCGTCTCGCCGACTCGCACGAGAAGCTGACCGTCGTTGACGACCAGACCGGCTCGCCGACTTATACACCCGACCTCGCAAGGCTTATCTGCGACATGATAAAAACCGAAAAATACGGCACATATCACGCCTCGAACGAGGGCTACTGCACATGGGCGGAGTTCGCAAAGGAGATAATGCGTCAGGCGGGGAAAGCGACTGAGATAGTCCCCTGCACCACCGCCGAATATCCCGCGAAGGCAAAGCGCCCGGAGAACTCGCGTCTTTCTAAAAAATGCCTTGACGATGCGGGCTTTGACCGCCTGCCACCGTGGCAGGATGCGCTTGCAAGATTTCTCAAAGAGCTTGATTTAGCATGATATTTTTAGTATAATAAATTGATGGACAACCAGTTTGACTTCTTATTTTTGAAGGGAGGACTTTCCTTGATAAGACTTGAAAATCATCTCGGCGTTATCGAGATATCTCAGCCCTATTTTGCGTCCCTCATCGGCAATGCCGCCTCCTCTTGCTTCGGAGTTGCGGGCATGGCCAACAGCAATATGCGCCAGGGTCTGCGCGCCGTTCTCAACAAGAACGGTCACTTCGCCGACCAGGGCATCTCCGTGCGCAAGGACGGCGAGGGTCTTATTGTTGACCTGCACATAATCGTGTCCTACGGAGTCAACATATCCGCCATATGTCAGAGCATCGTCAACAAAGTCAGATACACGGTCGAAGAGGCTACGGGACTTGAGGTTCACGCAGTCAATGTCTATGTTGACGGAATGAAGAACGAATAAAACCGATTTACGGCCGCATGACACCGGCTGTCCGGGGAGGAAAATAAATGACAATCACAGGAGCAATTCTGCGCAACGCTGTTATATATGCGGCGCAAATGATAACTTCTCACCGCCAGGAGATAGACGCGCTCAACGTCTTTCCTGTGCCTGACGGCGATACCGGCACAAATATGTCCATGACCATAACCAACGCCTCGCGCGAGGTCAGGGTCAAGGATGACAGCGAGAGCGTCTCGGCTGTTGCAAGCTGCGTGGCTTCAGGTCTGCTGCGCGGCGCAAGAGGCAACTCCGGCGTTATCCTCTCGCTCATATTCCGCGGAATTTCCAAGGGGCTCAAGGGTCTTGACGAGGCTGACGGTGCAGCGATAGCCTCCGCACTCGAGCACGGCAGTTCCTCGGCATATAAAGCAGTCATGAAGCCCACAGAGGGCACGATCCTCACCGTTATCCGCACGGCGTCCGAGTATGCCCGCAAGGCGGTAAACGACGGCGAGACGGATGCGGTCAAGGTGTTTGACATCGGTCTCGAGGGCGCGAAAGCCGCCCTTGCCGACACGCCGAATATCCTCCCCGTGCTCAAAAAAGCCGGCGTCGTTGACGCAGGCGGCAGCGGACTTGTCTGCATTTTCACTGCGATGTCCGATGTGTTCCACGGCAAGGAAGTGAACCTTGACGCCGACGAGGCGGAGGAAGCGAAAAGCGAAGAGAAAGCGGACGAACACTCCGCAGACAGCCGATACACCTACTGCGCGGAGTTCATCTCCCGCCGCGAGAGCGACAAGGATATCCGCGAGCTGCGCGCATATCTCGAAGCTATCGGCGAGTGCGTTTCCGTCACGGATGACGGAAAGAATATAACCGTCCATGTCCACACGAACGCGCCCGGAAAGGCGATTCAGAAGGGCATCGAATACGGTCAACTGACCAATATAAAAGTTGAGAATATGCATCAGGAGCATCAGAACGCATCTTGGGGTGCGGCTCCCGAGGATCAGCCCGAGCCGATGAAGGCGGTCGAGCCGACGAAGCCGTTCGGCTATGTTGCTGTCGCGTCCGGCGATGGTCTGTGCGAGCTGTTCACCGAGCTCGGCGCGGATCAGATAGTCAGCGGCGGACAGACGATGAACCCGAGCACCGACGATCTGCTCAAGGCGGTTCTCGCGACCCCCGCAGAGCATGTCTATATTCTCCCCAACAACAAAAATATTATCATGGCGGCGGAGCAGGTCGATCCCCTGACCGACCGCGACGTGCGCGTGCTGCACACAAAGACCATTCCGCAGGGCATCGCCGCGCTGCTCAACGTTGACGACACACTCTCCGCGGAGGAGAACCATCTCGCGATGATGAAAGCCGCCGAGAAGATTTCAACCGGCCTTGTCACCTTTGCCGCGCGCGACAGCTCGATAGACGGCCAGTCCGTCAAAGAGGGTCAGATTCTCGGCATGGAAAACGGCAAGATAACCACCGTTGAGTCGAATGTAATTCAGGCGGCGTACAAGGTCACAAAGCACCTGTTCAAGCGCGGAACTTCCTCGCTTGTCACGCTGATCTACGGCAACGGCACCACCGAAGAGGAAGCCGAGGAGCTCGCCTCCCTGCTGACCGCGAAGTTCGGCTCGGATATCGAGGTCTCTGTTATAAACGGCGGTCAGCCCGTCTATTATTTCATAATTTCGGTCGAATAAGATGAAGCTCGATACTGATATAAAATACTTAAAGGGCGTTGGCGAGAGGCGCGCCGCGATGCTGTCGCGGCTTGGCGTCTCTGATGTCAACGCCCTTGTGCGTCTCTATCCGAGAATATACGAGGATTGGAGTCAAATTAAAAGCATAAACGAGGCGCAGATAGGTGAGATATGCTGCATAAAAGGCATTGTGGGTTCGCCTGTGCGTAAGAATCTCATTCGTAAAGGCTTGACACTTTACAAGACAGAGATCACCGATGGCAGCGGGATAATGGGCATCACCATTTTCAACAGCCGCTTTGCGGCAGAAAAGCTCACCGAGGGCGACGAGTTTCTGTTCTTCGGTCGAGTCGGCGGCAACCTTTACCGCAAGGAGATGAACTCGCCGGAAATAGAACCCGCCGAGGGTGCGGACAGAATAAGACCGATTTATCCGCAGACGCACGGGCTCAATTCAAAGATGATAGAGAAGCTTGTCCGCACGGCGCTGACTGAGTGCCGGGACGAGCTTGTTGACCCGATTCCGCTCTGGCTGCGCGAAAAATACTGCCTGATGAATCTGCCGGACTCGCTTTGGAACATTCATTTTCCGAAGAGCCCCGATTATCTCGAAGAGGCGCGACGCAGGCTGATATTCGAAGAGCTGTTAATATTACAGCTCGGGCTTGAAAAAATGCGCTCGCAGACTCAGAAGAACGCGGGCGCGATAATAGAGCGCGATTTCAGCGACGAATATTTTTCGCATCTCCCCTTCTCCCCGACCGGCGCACAGCGCAGAGCGGTAAAAGAAGCCATGCTGGACATGATGAGCGGCAGGCAGATGAACCGCCTGCTCCAGGGAGATGTCGGCTCGGGCAAGACTGCGGTCGCCGCCGCGCTCGTCTATTCGGCGGCTAAGAATTCGATGCAGTCGGCTCTCATGGCGCCCACGGAAGTGCTCGCCGAACAGCACTACAAAACTTTTTTGAAGCTCTTCGAAGGCTGCGGAATAAACGTCGGACTGCTCACAGGGTCGGACACCGCCGCGCAGAAAAGGCGAAAAAAAGAAGCCCTCAAGGCGGGCGAAATCGACCTTCTCATCGGCACTCACGCAATAATCCAGTCGGATGTCGAGTTCAAGTCCCTCGCGCTCGTCATAACCGACGAGCAGCACCGTTTCGGCGTTGAGCAGAGAAACGCACTCGGCGAAAAGGGCAAGAATCCGCATCTCTACGTCATGTCGGCAACGCCCATTCCGCGCACGCTGGCGCTGATAATCTACGGCGAGCTGGACATATCAATTCTCGATGAGCTGCCGCCCGGCAGACAAAAAATCGAGACTTACGCCGTCACCTCGGAGCTGCGGCAAAGAGCATATAACTATGTTAAAAAGCACCTCGACGCGGGGAGGCAGGGGTATATAATCTGCCCGCTCGTTGACGAGGGCGAGAGCGACACGGAACTCGCCTCCGCCGTGAAACACGCCGACGAACTGCAGCGCGGCGATTTTCGCGGCTACACGGTCGGGCTGATGCACGGCAAGATGAAGAGCGCGGACAAGAAAAAAGTTATGGAGTCGTTCTCCAAAGGCGAAACGCAGTTGCTCGTCTCCACAACGGTCATCGAGGTCGGCGTCGACGTGCCGAACGCCGTAATTATGGTTATAGAAAACGCCGAGCGATTCGGGCTCTCTCAGCTCCACCAGCTCAGAGGGAGAATCGGGCGCGGGCAGTATAAATCCACCTGCATCCTCATCACGGACGCCAAAAATGACACGGCGCAGCGGCGCATGAAGGTCATGGAGACGACGACCGACGGCTTCAAGATTGCGGACGAGGATCTCAGGCTGCGCGGTCCGGGCGAATTTTTCGGTTCGCGTCAGCACGGACTGCCCGAGATGAAAATCGCAGACATGCTCGAAGACAGGAGCACGCTCGAAGAGACGCAGAGAGCGGCAAAAGAAATTATAGCGCGCGACCCTGAGCTTTCATCGCCCGAAAGCGCGGCTCTGAAAAACGAGATTCAGCGGCTTTTCGACGCAGTCGGAAGCGCAGGAATGAATTGAAAAATTCGTATCGTACCAAGCAAGTGTTCATAAACAGTTTCAGTCCCGGCAGTGATATCTGCCGGGACTTTTTGTATATATAATGCGATTATACGGAGTAATAAATTGGGACTTGTCGCAGAATCTATTTTGGCTCCCCTGTAGGAGAGCTGGATACGCGAAGCGTAGACTGAGGGATTAGTTTTGTTTTGCTCAAATCAATAAATAAAGCATATACAATGCGGGCGGATATTATTCGTTCGCGAAATTTGTAGTGACTTATTGTCTCGTATTTTGTAGTGTGCGGCGACCTCGACGCACCGATGCCACACAAGCGGCACGGGATCTTTGATTTTACCGACCGTAGGGACAGCCCTTGCGGCTGTCCGCTATCGGCGCAGCCGATACAGGGTTTAGCAATTGTAATTCACTGATAATTAGTTTCTCCTTCGCTACGCACTCTAATCAAAGAATGTATACTACCCGCGTTTCGGCATTTTCTTTTTATTTGAAAAAGAAAACGCCTGCAAAAGAAAA
>CAVAWW010000099.1:0-5353 GCA_963592475.1 bacterium | reverse complement strand
AATCAACGAAAACGCAAAAAAAGAAATGCAAAATCTCGAAAATATGTTATAATATATACTGTCTTATTATAAATTGGGGATATCATATCCTTTTTGGCGAAAACTTTTCTGACGGAGGGCAAATGAAATGACGAAGGGAAAGAGAAATGCCGTAATAGTAATGTCCGTCGCTGTCCTGCTGCTCGTCAGCATGGCGGTGAGCGCGGGCATAGTCGGAACAGATAAAATCCTGTCGTTACTCGGCGGCAAAAAGCCGGGCACGACCGAGGTCACCGGCGACGACGGCAGCAATATACAATTCGTCACTTCGCGCCCCGCGAAGCTTTCCGCAATTTTCGTCAGAACGGACAAGCTCGGTCTTTCGTCCTCTTCCGATACAAGGACAAACTCCGATATAATAGCGAAAGCGGCGGAGAATATAAAAAATAAGGGCTTTGATTCGGTGTTTATTGCAGTCCCCGAAGAGAGCGGCTTTGCCTGCTCGGACGGGAAAATAGATGTCCTCTCAGTGCTCTCAGAAAAGGCGAAAGAGCAGGGACTTTATGTCTGCCTTGTTTACGGCGGCACCGAGTTCGGAAAAGACGAATTATCTTCGCTCGGAAGCAGCTTCGACTGCGTGGCGTTCTCCGGCGATATGACCGCCGAGCAGAGAAAGAACGCCGTCGGCACTATTCATTCCGAAAATAAAAAAATCAGCGCGGCGCTCTTCGTCGATGCTTCAAACGCGGCGGACTGCGCGGCTGTGCTCGACTCAAGATTTGCGGATTTTCTCATAAGCTTCCCGGCGGACAAGTCCTCGGCTGGCGAAAAATATGTCTCTTCGCTCGAGCAGGTGAATGACTCTGCGCGCGGGAGCGGGCTGAGCTTCGCGGCGGCTGTGCGTGCAGATCTCTTTGCGTCCGACGGCACGGACGAGGCGATGATGATAACCGAACAGCTCGATGCCTGCGATTCGCTCGACTCCTGCGTGGGAACGGTCATGTATGACTATGAGTTCTTCTCGTCGGATAATTCACTCGCTTCGGCAATTCTCAAATATATCGCGGAGCGCAGCCGCGAGGAGCTTGAAAAGGACTTTGAACTCAGAAATTTTGAGGGCAGCACAAAGACCACAAACGAATCGAAAATAACCTTTACAGGCTCAAGCAGCCCGCTGAGCCCCTTGAAGCTCAACGGCAACGATGTAAAACGCGAGGCAAACGGCGATTTCTCGTTCGAGTCCGAGCTCAAGGTAGGAAAGAACGAGTTCAGCTTTGAACATAAGGGCAAGACGCATAAATATACCGTTACATATGAAATAAAAATACTCGAGTCGATAACCCCGACAAAATCTATGGAGGTGCCGGGCGGCAGCAGTATCACCGTCACCGCGACCGCGCTCAAGGGCTCCGATGTTACGGCGAGCCTCGGCGGCACGAAAGTGAAACTCAAGCAGCAGTCCAATTTTGTTCAGGACGAAAACGGCACAAAACTCGACGAAAACTCGGATTTCGCCGTCTACAGCGGCAAGATCTCAATTCCCGCGAGCACATCAAAAGTGCAGTCGCTCGGAAGAATAAAAGTATATGCGAGCTTCAACGGGCTCTCCGCCACGATGAGCGGCGCGAGCGTCAGCGTCAGCGCAGTCATTCCGACTCCCGACCCGACCCCGACCCAGCCGGATACCACCGAGCATCCGTCA
The DNA here is from genome assembly GCA_963592475.1 of bacterium. Classification (GTDB taxonomy): domain Bacteria; phylum Bacillota; class Clostridia; order Oscillospirales; family Acutalibacteraceae; genus CAG-177. The sequence goes on along the minus strand of CAVAWW010000099.1, from coordinate 3,672 downwards.
ACCGATAAACCGTCCGACACTACCTCTCCGAGCACGGGCGGCAATGTCGATTTCGACCCGTCAAAGATGCTCACGCCTTACGCCTATGCGGGCGTTGCGGGCAGATCGAAGATGTGCGAGATAACCTCGCTCTGCGAGACGATGCCCGCTAATGTAGTTGATGATTGCGTGCCCTACAGCTCTCCGCTCCCCGCGGGAACGTTTGATTATATTTCGAGCGAATATACTTACGGCGGCAGCAAATATTACCGCCTCGCCAGCGGCAGAAATATACTTGCGAGCAAGACGAAGTTAATAGCTCAGGGCTATAATCTTCCGCAGAACAAAGTCTCCGTAGTTTCGAGCTCTTCAAACTCCGACGCGACTACTATAAAATTCGGCTTCACATGGAAAGTTCCGTTCAATGTCGCGGTCAAGAACCAGTCGTATATCCCCTCGTCGCAGGCTTCGGGCGGCTCGCTCTATGCCGTGACTGCGTTCAACGGAAAATATGTTGATATCACCTTCAGCCATTCCGGCAATGTTGTCGGCAAGGTCAATGTCTCCGGTAGCAAGATAGTCTCCGACGCCCAGTGGATAACGGACAGCAAGGCGAAAACGCTGACTTTGCGCATGACTCTCAGAACCCCCGGCAGATTCTACGGCTATTCCGTCGGCTACACTTCCGACGGCTGCCTTACACTCAAAATCAAGACGAAGCCCGCTTCGTCGCTCAGCGGCAGCGTCATTATGATAGACGCGGGTCACGGCGGCAACGATTCCGGCGCTATATGCGCATATAACCCCAACAGCTCCAAAAAATATGAGAAGCAGATAAACCTGCTCCTTGCCCAGAAGATAAAAGCGAAGCTCGAAGCTCGCGGCGCAACAGTCATTATGACACGCTCTAATGACACATATGTTTCTCTCGACGCCCGCGCGAATATGGGCAGGACGAAGAACCCCGATATGTTTATCGCCGTCCACTGCGACTCGAGCGAGAGCGCAAGCCCGATGGGCACTACGGCATATTACTATCAGGCATATTCGTTCCCGCTGGCGTCAGCTGTTCATAAACGGATAGTCTCCGCCTATAAGAGCAGCATATATTCCGGTGCGGGCTCGGCGACTCTGAATAAGATAGACCGCGGCACGAATATGTATCCGTTCCGCGTGACGAGAATTGAGGAGTGCCCCGCCGTGCTCATAGAATACGGCTTCGTTAGCAATATCAGCGAGTGCAAGCTCCTCTGGTCGGATTCCGTCCAGGAGAGGCTCGCCCAGGCGACGGTAGACGGCATCGCCGATTACATCGCCTCGAACTGATTTTGCTCTTTCGGCTCAAATTTTCTTTTGAGCGCAAGGCACAGATATTCCGCCGGGAAATAGAGAATGAACCAAACCGCCGAAAACGGCAGGCAGATTTGCCCGAGAAAATTCAACGGCATATTCGAATAGTCCCAGACATCCTGCCCGAGCAGAATGTTGAATATCACCCCGGCGATAAGCTCGATGCAGGTTATCACGAGCGCACCTATCATACCGCCTATCACGGGGTGGAGCGCGGCGAGCCAGTCGCTCAGAAGATAAAAAATCAGCAGCACCGAGCCGCCGGCTACGGACATCGACCAGTGCGTGTAGCCGCGGAAAATCACCTCGACGAGGTTGTATATTACCGCGCCGAGGAGAAAGACAAAGACATAGCGAAACCCGTTTTTCAATATCATCACCGAGCTTATTTTTGACCGCAGATGCCTCGATATTCCGCGTTTGCGGCGGTGGAAAACCTTTTCAAAAAAGGAGAATATCCGTGCTCAAAAATATGTCTATCAGAAACAAACTTGTCGTGTCGAATATGCTTATGGTCATCATCCCCGTGGCTATTATAACCGCGGTCATATTGCTGACCACATTGTCCATAACATATTTTTCGACGTCGAAGATGTCGTTCGACCCGTCGTTCGGCTCTTATCTGCTTTATAAGACGCAGTTCAATGTCTCGTCGCTTGAGGACAAGATAAAGACTCCGAAAAAGAGCGATACCGACAGGCTCGGCGCGATGGACAAAAAGCGTATCGCTCCGCTCAGAGCTGGGATAACCAAGTCAGGCAGCGGCATGGAGGACAGAATAAGCGACGCCGTTCTCGGCGCATGTGCGAATATTCAGAGAGACGGCTCGGATATTATGATCCTCGCGAACGACGAGATAATATACAAGACTGTAGAAGCGGATGTCTATGAGATGGTCGGCGCGGTCATTGATATCTGCGGCAAGAGCCTGAGCGATATAAACAGCCCGTTCGTCACCTCGGACGACAGCGGAACAGTCGTCACCGATGTCTTTTCCGTTGAGGGAGAGGGCATTGTAAAAATAATCGTCGTCAACAAAAATCTAAACGCAATCGTCAGCTCCGGCATCTACAGCGGCAGCTCCGGCATACCGATAAAGGGCAATAATGTCATCACCATCGCAGCGGTCGTTGCGGTCGTCGCGATAATCATAACAAACGGCTTGCTCGTCATTCTCATGCTCAAGAGCATCATGGAGCCGATGACCATACTCCAGACTGCTACCCATGAGCTGCGCGACGGCAACCTCGACTATAAAGTGCCCTACAGCTCAAAAAATGAGATAGGTCAGGTCTGCGCGGATTTTGAAGAGATGCGCCAGCGGCTCAAGGAGTCGGTCGAACAGCAGCAGAAGTATGAAGAGAACAGAATGCAGCTTATCGCCGGCATCTCACACGATCTCGGCACTCCGCTGACCACTATAAAAGGCTACGCCTCCGGCATACTTGACGGTATCGCCGACACGGACGAGAAAAAGATGCGCTATGTCGGAGTCATTTATGACACCGCGCAGGGCATGGACACCCTCGTTTCCGAGCTTTCGATGCTCTCGAAGCTCAGCCTTGACAAAGTGCCGTTCTATTTTGAAAAGATAAAGGCGAAGGACTTCTTCGAGGAGTATACAGCCTATGCCGCCGACACCCTCGGCGAGGCGGGCATAGAGTTCATATATAACTTCGAGTGCGACGAGGACAGGGAGATAAATATCGATCCCGCCCAGTTCAGACGCGTGCTCAACAATCTTATCGACAACAGCCGCAAATACGGCGCGGAGGACGGAACGGCTAAAATAATGCTTTCCGTCAGAAACGGCGAAAACGGACACACCGAGATATCTATCGAAGATAACGGTCAGGGCGTCCCGGCGGACGAGCGCGATAAGATATTCGAAACTTTTTACAGAGGCGACAAGGCGCGGACGGGTCACAAAAACGGAAGCGGACTCGGCCTCGCGATAACAAAGCAGATAACCGACCGCCACGGCGCGTCCATCCGCGCGGATGAGAGCGAGCTCGGCGGGCTCAAGGTGATAATAGATTTGCCGCAGGCAAAATAAGAAGGAGAGAGAAAGATGAGCAAAAAGATTCTTGTTGTTGAGGACGAAAAAAATATAGCCGAACTCGAGCGCGATTATCTCGAAGCGAACGGCTATACGGTTGAGATGGAGTTCGACGGAAAGAGCGGACTCGATAAGGCGTTAGGCTCGGACTATGACCTTGTGATACTCGATGTCATGCTCCCCGGGATTGACGGCTTCGAGGTATGCCGCCAGATACGCAAGCATAAGGAATGCCCCGTGCTCATGGTCTCGGCAAAGAAGGACGAGATAGACAAGATAAGAGG
>CAVAWW010000098.1:0-5564 GCA_963592475.1 bacterium | reverse complement strand
TTCGGCATTTTCTTTTTATTTGAAAAAGAAAACGCCTGCAAAAGAAAAGCAAACTCGGGGTTTCACCCCGAGACCCCAGCAACGCCGCGCCGCATTACCAAACTCGCGACTCTCAATTAGTTGCTCGGCACATTCGCACGCAAACGCGCTGGAGCTTGAACGAGTGCGTGCTCGTGCGTCTTGCTTCGCAAGCCGTTCCCTCGCCTATCTCAATCAACCATTACTACTGCGGCGCGGCTATTTGAAGCTCGATTATGAAGGTCGGGCTGAGTCGCCTGTTTCTACTTTGCAAAAGTTCGTATTAATCCCCAATTTATCTCTAACACACGACAAAGCCTACCCACGGGAAACCGTGGGTAGGCTTTGCAAGTTCGGAACATCCACTGAAACGGGACGCTTGATTTTTATCAGAACGAGAGGATGACTTTCATCTCGAGCTTCTTGTATTTGGGGATTTTATACGGCTTTTTGAGCGTTGCGATCGCGGGGACATCGCCGCCGACACCCTGTTGTCTGCCGTCGATATTGACGGTCAGGTTCGGGGTGCGCTCAAGCTCGCAGGAGTGAGCCGCATCATAAAGCATCTTCTTCGTATACGGATGGACGCTCATCTCAAACGGCGTTCCTGCCGCCGTCACCAATACTCCCCTCTCGCCGCCGACTTTGAGCCATCTCACATCGCAGCGGTTGGCGTTCTCCTGCGGGAACAGGTAGTCGTGAATGAAGCTCTCTGCGCTCTGGAAGCGATAAACGCCGAGACGCGCCGAAGTTTTGCGGTCGCAGTAGTTCTCGTGCGGGCCCTTGCCGTAATATTCTATTCCGTCGACACCGTCGGTCAGCTCGAATGTCAGACCGTAGCGCGGCAAATTGACCGGAGTGATGTTCTTGCAGGTCAGCGACGCGGAAAGCGTGCCGTCCGGGAACACAAGGTATTCAGTAACGATACCCGAAAGATACTTCGTGCGCCACTTGACGCTGAGTTTGACGCAGCTGCCGAAATGCTCCGCCTTGACGGAGACGGGGCGCATCATGCGCTCCGCGCTGTCGAAAGCGTGCAGACCGATAAGAGTCTTGACCCACTCAAACGGCACCTGAGCCATGCGCTCGTTGTCGATATTCGCGCGGGAAAACTGCGGGCGAATGCCGCGCTCAAGGCGCTCGACGCCGTCCTTTTTATATGAGCAGAGCTCTCCGGTCTTTTTGCTGAGCTTCACTTCAAAGCCGTTTCCGGAGACGACATAGCACTTGTCGTTCTTTGAATATTTTATTTCAACTTTCTTGCCGTCCGCTTTCGGAGCGGATGAAGAATAGTTATACTTGCCGAGAACAAACTGCTCGCGCGCCATGGTGTGACCCGCTTCGAGGTGCATCATATCGCGGCGCAGGATCAGCTCGCAGTCGAGCGTGCGCTCGTTTTCGGTTCTGATATCGAACGGGATATCGACATACGCCTTTTCGAGATAGCCCTTGTCGGGGAGATCGAGCTCGGCGGATTCGATAAGCCTGCCCTGCTCGCGCAGTTCAAGGCGAAGCTTGAAATTCTCGAGCGGGGTGAACATGAAGCGGTTGAGAATAGCTATTCTGCCGTGGCTGAGCGAGAAATCGACCTGCTGATAGCATTTGACAACTTCATAGTAGTGCGGGTTGGGCGTGCGGTCGCCGCGGAAAACGCCGTTGAAAGCGAAGTTTGAATCATTCGGCTTGTCGCCGAAGTCGCCGCCGTAGTTCCATTTATCCTTGCCGTCTGCGGTCTTTGTTCTTATCGCCTGGTCGGCAAAATCCCAGATATATCCGCCTGCGAGACGGTCATATTTCTTGAAATCCTCCCAGTAATCGGCGAAGTTGCCCATGCTGTTGCCCATGGCGTGGGAATATTCGCACTCGATGAACGGCTTGTCGATATAATCCGAGGGCTTGAGATGATAACCGAGGCCGAGATTCCAGAGCGCGCGGCTGTGGACATGCGGCTTGTTCTCGCCTATCTCCTTCATCGCGGTCTGCACGGTGTACATCTCGCTGAACAGATCGCTCGTCTTGAGCTTCGCGTCGGGTTCATAGTGAACCGGACGGGTCTTGTCTATCTTCAGAATCTCTTTCTTCATCTCGGCGAATGCGTTGCCGTTGCCGGACTCGTTGCCGAGCGACCAGAAGAGAATGCAGGAGTGGTTCTTATAGCTGTTAACCATATTGCGCACGCGGTAGCAGCACTCGGCTGTCCAATGCGGGTTGCTGCGCGGAACGCGCGTTGCGAGGCCGTGGGTCTCGAGGTTGTTCTCGCTCATAACGAGAATGCCTATCTCGTCGCACAGCTCATAGAAACGGCGCGAATTCGGATAGTGGCAGGTGCGCACATTGGTTATGTTGCTGTTCTTGAGCAGCTCGAGGTCACTCCTGATTATGCTCTCGGGCACGGCGTGACCGTAGTCCGGGTGGAAATCATGGCGGTTGACGCCGCAGATTTTGAGCGGAACGCCGTTGAGCAAAATGAACGGACCTCTGCCCGTCTTGCGGTCATAGGGCGTTATCTTCACTTCTCTGAAGCCGAATTTATGCTCCCTGCGGTCGGTGTATTCGCCGCCGGAAAGAGTGACATGTACAGTGTAGAGATACGGATCTTCATGGCTCCAGAGTTCAAAATCGCTGACTGATATTTCAAAAGAAATGTTGCAATATTCGCCGTCCGCAAGGGGTTTTACATCCGCCTCGGCAGACGCAAATCCTGCGCCGTCGGCACAGAGAATCTCGACCTTGAGCTTGCCGCCGTCGAACTGAGCGCGGCGCGCCTTGACAACGCAGTCAAGCTTGAACACGGCGGATTTGAAATCCTCCGCCATCTCGCTGCGCATATACATATCCTCTATAAAAACTTTCGGCTCATAGACGAGCGTCACATCGCGGAAGATACCGGAGAGGCGCCACATATCCTGATCCTCAAGATAGCTGCCCGTGCAGTAGCGGCGCACGGTGACTGCGAGGCGGTTGGTACCCGGATGAACAAAGTCCGTTATATCGTACTCGCACTCGTCAAATGTATCCTGAGAATAGCCGACAAACTTGCCGTTGACAAACACTTCGCCGCTCGAATTGATGCCGCCGAAGTGAATGAATATATTATCCTCGGTCTCGGCAACCTCAAACTCACGGACATAGAGTCCGCAGGAGTTGAGTTCCGGCTTTATGTAGGGAATCTTCGTGGTGGAGATCGCCTTGGGATAATTGATATTGGTATATATCGGAGTGTCGTAGCCCTTTATCTGCCACTCGGACGGGACTTCGAGATCGTCGAACGAGCTCAAATCAAAATCGGGCGCGTAATAGCCCTCGATGATATCGTTGACGCTCTCGCAATAGTGGAATTTCCAGACGCCGTTGAGGCTGACGGTCTTTTTCTCCCACGCCTCATCGCGCGGAAAACCGGCCGCGCTTCGCGGCTCTGTGTTGACGGAATATACGTCTATATCCTGCCAAAATTCTTTCTCTGTATTTTTTGCCATAATGACCCTCCCGGGAAATGAAAGTCTTTTAATAATATTATCATACACCGAGCGTTCCAGTCAAGAACGCAAAAGTATAAAAACGGCGTGCGCCGCCTTTTTGAGCTTCGCACGCCTTCAGCCTCAGTTCAGCTTGTCATATGCTTTCAAAAATCCAGTCACATCGGCGAGCATTTTTTCCGTGCCGCCCTCTGTGTTGCTTTCAAGATTCAGAACGAGGATCGGGTCATGCACGCTCATGCGCAGCAGGAACCAGCCGTCGCCGTTTGACTTATCGGTGTTTATTCTGATGCCCTCGTAGTTTATCTTCTCCGCCTGCCAGCCGTCGCGCTCTTCGGCGAGCGCTTTCAGGTCGGCTATCACCTTCTCGCCGTAGGGCTTGAAATCCTCGAGGTCTATCTTGAACCTGCGCTCAAGCTCCTCTGCCGGCTCTTCGAGGTCAGAAATGAAGCTCTCAAGGCTGCCGCGGCTCTTTTTGAGCAGAGCCGCTTTTATAATGAGCTTCGTGACAAGATACGCGCCGTCGTCGAGATAATAATTCTCCCTGAACGCGGCATGACCGGAGGTCTCTATCGCAAGCGGGCAGTCGATGCCCTCTTTGTTGAGCTCTATTTGCTTGTTGATAACATTCTTATAGCCGCGCTTGAATCTGATATGCTTGCCGCCGTGCGCCTCGATGAATTTCGTGAGCCCCGCGGAGGTCACAGAATCCGTGACTATGACCGCGCCCGGCTCGTTTTCAAGTATAACAGCCGATATCATGGCGACAAGGCGGTTGCGGTTGAGTTCCCTGCCGTCGGAGAGGATACAGCCCGCTCTGTCAACATCGGTGTCAAACACAATGCCGAAATCGGCTTTTGTCTGTTTGACCCGCTCGGCGGCGCTGTCTATCATGACAGAAGACTCTGGGTTCGGCACATATACGGGGAAGTTGCCGTCCGGCTCGAGATTCATGCTCGGCGAGACATCGGCGCCCAGAGGAGCGAGGACTTCGGAAGCGTAGAATCCGCCCGCGCCGTTTCCGGCGTCTACCATTATTCTCATACCTGCAAGAGGTTTATCGGCCTCATCGGCGCCTATGCCCTTGCAGATAAGCGAGCGCAGGTGCGCGGCATATTGCTTCATATGGTCGCATGCGGTTATTTTGGCAGGAGCATCGCCGAGTTCGATATTCTCGGCTTTTTCAAGTATGTAAGCGATATCGGGCGAATCGAGTCCGCCATCGACGGTGAAAAATTTGAGTCCATTTCTGTCGCCCGGATGGTGGCTCGCAGTCATCTGAACGGAGCCGTCGCAGGGCAGGTCGAGCACCGCCATGAACATGGCGGGAGTGGAGCTGAGCGAGCAATCGATTATATTGACCCCGCGCAGAGCGAGTCCGCAGACTACCGCCGCGCTTATGCGCTCAGCGGAAAGGCGCGGATCGTGACCTATGGCAACGGTTAGCTTATCCGCCGCTTTGCCCGTCTTTTCGCTGAGGAAATCCGCAAACGCCGCGCTCGCCTTTGAGATAAACTCGTCGCTCATATAGAGCGGCTCGTCGCCGTTTCCGATGCCTATTCCGCGGATATCCGTTCCGCTCTTGAACTTTTTATAGATGCCTGTCATATCCGTTCCTCCCGTTTCTTCTGCGTCATTCGGCGCAGATATCGTTTTTGATTTTGCCGTAGGTCTTTTCGCCTATCCCGTCGACATTCGTTATCTCCCACGGATAGATAAATTCTCCGTGCTCCTCGCGGTAGCCGACAATATTTTCGGCTTTCTTTTCTCCGATGCCGTCGAGCGCGGTCAGCTCTTCTTTGTCGGCGGAGTTTATGTCTATTCCGCCGCCGTGCGAAGAGGTATATTGAATTATACTCCCGGCGCGGCTCGGAGAGAACCGCAGGGCGAACACCGCAGATATTGCCGCGGCGAGCAGAATGAACGCGGACGCCGCAAGCAGAATTTCGTTTTTCGATCTGCTCACAGCGTCCACCTCCGGCAATTTATTGAATTTATTGTAACATATGGAAGGCGGGATTTCAACCGATTATTATTTCAAAAATCCCACCAACTCATCCGTGTCGCGCG
>CAVAWW010000097.1:0-5719 GCA_963592475.1 bacterium | reverse complement strand
CGCTCTATGACGCGATAAAAAATTCAAAGCATCTGCTGACCCATTTCGGCGGTCACACTCAGGCGGCGGGACTCTCGCTCATGGCGAAGGATATCGAACAGCTGCGCTCGGAGATAACGGAATATTCGCTTAATACCGAAATGCCGTTCCCGGTTCAGAATATAGATTTGAAAATCAATCCCGCGCATATATCTTTGGATATTCTTGACGCCGTCTCGTCTCTCGAACCGTTTGGGGCGGGCAACCCCCAGCCGGTTTTCGGACTTTACGGCATGAAGATAGAAAGTTTTTCACCCGTCGGCAACGGCAAGCATATGCGAATAACCGTTTCAAAGGGCGATACGCGCATCTTTGCCATGTATTTCGGCATGACCGAGCGCTCGTTCTTTTACAGTGTCGGCGATACAGTTGACCTCGCCGTCAATCTCGACAGAAACGAGTATCAGGGGAGTGTGCGCATCGGCGTATATATCAGAAATATGCGCCCGGCGGGCAGCGACGATATAAAAGTCCTTGAGGGACTTCGGCTCTTTGACCGCGTCATGCACGGCGAGGAGCTGACCGCACAGCAGGCAAAGATTGCTCTCCCGGACAGAAGTCTCTGCGGTGCGGTGTATACCCAGATAAAACGGCGCGGCTCATGGAGCGCCGAGTACGAGATGCTGTGCCTGCGCTCGGGCTTTGAGGCGGACAGAATATGCGCCGTCGCGAGCGCTGTCGAAGTTATGGTGCAGACGGGAGTTCTCAACCGCTCGCCCGCGGGCAGCATCGTTGTCAACGAACAGAGCCCCAAGGTGAACCTTGAAGACGCACAATTGATGAAACATATAAGAAGCTTTTTATAAACAGCGGCAAGATAATGAGGAGTGATCCGATGAGATCGTGGGAAGAAAAAATAAACGGCGAGACCGAGGAGAAGAAGATGAACCGTCAGGCGGATTTTACCGACGGCAGCTCTTCCTTTGACGACGGCTTCGACAAGCTCTATGAAAAAATAAAGACTATGTACCGCGACGACGAGCTTGAAACGGTGAAGCGCGCCTATGATATGGCAAAGGAGCATCACAAGAACCAGCTCCGCCAGTCCGGCGAGCCGTATATAATTCACCCGATAGCCGTCGCCTCGATTCTCGCAGACCTCGGTATGGACAGCCAGTCGGTGGCGGCGGCTCTCCTGCACGACACTGTTGAGGATACCGATGTCACAAAGACGGATATCGAGCGCGAGTTCGGCGATGAGATAGCCCAGTTGGTCGATGGCGTGACAAAGCTCGCGAAGGTGCCTACCGAGACAAAGGCGGAGGCGCAGGCGGAAAATATCCGCAAAATGCTCCTCGCAATGTCGAATGATATCAGAGTTATTATTATAAAACTCGCCGACAGATTGCATAACATGAGAACCATCGGCTATGTCCGCGAGGAGAAGCGCCGCGAAACAGCCCTTGAAACTCTCGAGATATATGCCCCCATCGCTCACCGCTTAGGTATCAGAACGATAAAAGAGGAGCTTGAGGACAGAGCCATTATCTGCCTCGACCCCGTCGCGTATAAAGAAATTGAGGACTATCTCAATTCCCAGAGCGCGTCGCGCAAGGAGTTCCTCGACAGCATAATCGAGAAGATAAAGGAGCGCGTCGATCCGCTTGTCTCCGGCTGCAAGGTCGAGGGCAGAATCAAGAGCGTCCACGGAATCTACCGCAAAATGTATATCGGCGGCAAGACCTTTGACGAGATTTATGATATCTATGCCGTCAGAATAATAGTCGAATCCGTTATCGACTGCTATAACTGCCTCGGCGTTATCCATGATATGTTCCGTCCGATCCCGAACCGCTTCAAAGATTATATCTCGACCCCGAAGCCGAATATGTATCAGTCCCTGCATACTACCGTTATCGGCAAAGAGGGAATACCGTTCGAGGTTCAGATAAGAACCTGGGAAATGCATCAGACGGCTGAATACGGTATCGCCGCGCACTGGAAGTATAAGCTCGGCGGCGGCAACGCGAGCGGCAACTTCGATAAGCGTCTCGCGTGGATTCGCCAGATGCTCGAGAGCCAGAGCGATTCCGAGGATGTCGAGGATATCGTCAGAACGATAAAGAGCGACCTCGTCCCCGAAGAGGTGTTTGTGTTCACTCCCAAGGGCGACGTTATAAACCTGCCCATAGGCGCGACTGTTATCGACTTCGCCTATGCCATTCACTCCGCCATCGGCAATCGCATGACCGGCGCAAAGGTCGACGGACGCATCGTGCCGATTGACTATCAGGTAAAGACGGGTGAGATAGTAGATGTTCTAACATCGTCTCAGCCCGGCAAGGGTCCGAGCCGCGATTGGCTCAAGATAGTCAAGACGAGCGAGGCACGCAGTAAAATCCGCAATTGGTTCAAGAAAGAGCGCCGCGACGAGAACATCGCCGAGGGCAAGGCGGAGGTCGAGCGCGAGTTCAGGCGCAGCTTTATCCGCCTGCCGGATGACGAGATGAAGTCGTTCCTCCAGCGCATCGCGGAGCGCCAGCATTTCGACACGGTCGAGGATTTCTATGCCGCTATCGGCTACGGCGGCGTGTCGCTCATCCGCATGATGCCGCATATAAAAGATGAGTATAACAAGATAGTCAAGGCGTCCGCTCCGCCGGAGATTGTGCTCACCCAGCCGAAAAAGCGCGTCAAGAGCAGCGAGGGCGTTATAGTCGAGGGCATCGATAACTGCCTTGTCAAGTTCTCGCGCTGCTGCAATCCGCTCCCGGGCGACAGTATAATCGGCTTTATCACCCGCGGCCACGGCGTGTCGATCCATACGCGCGACTGCAGCAATGTCCCGAAGGATCTCGAGCATTGCGGCGACAAAGACAGATGGATAAACGCATATTGGGACAGCGCCATAAAAGAGGATTTCCGCGCAACTCTCATGATATCCTGCCTCAACAGGGTCGGCATGCTCGCGGATATCTCCGTCCAGCTCGCCAATATGCATGTTATGATAAATGATATAAACACAAGGAATTTCAAGGACGGCAGAAGCACGTTCTCTATGACCATAACCGTCTCGGGAATCGAGCATCTCAAGAGCGTTGCCGCCAAAATCGAGCGAATCGACGGCGTGCTCAGCGTCGAGAGAGCCGCAACCTGATGCCAATGATATTTTTAGATATCGCAAGTCCAAGGGGGAATCACCGTGAGAGCTGTTGTTCAGCGCGTCACATCGTCAAAAGTTTCCGTTGACGGAAAGACCGTCGGCGAGATAGGCAAGGGCTTCAATGTCCTGCTCGGCGTTGTCGAGGGCGACACCGACGAGCAGGCAATATTGCTTGCCGGCAAAATAGCGCGTTTGCGCGTGTTCGAGGACGAAAACGGGAAAATGAATCTCAGCGTCAACGATGTCGGCGGCGAGATTCTCGCTATCTCGCAGTTTACTCTCTGTGCCGATTGCAAAAAGGGCAACAGACCGTCCTTCACGCTCTCTGCCGCGCCCGATGAAGCAAACAGATTATATGAGCTGTTCTGCTCCGAACTCTCCGCGAACGGAGTCAGGAATGTCGAAAAAGGCATCTTCGGCGCGGATATGGCGGTCGATATAGCAAACGACGGCCCCGTCACTATAATGCTCGATACCGATATATGGAGGAAAGACAAATGATGAAGATACACACTCTGCCCATGGGACCCGTTCATGCAAACTGCTATGTTGTTATAGACGAACACAGCGGCGAGGCGGCGGTTATCGATCCCGGCGATTACACGGACGAGTTAAAAGCAGTTCTGCGCGACGAAGTGAAAAATCTCAAGTATATTCTTCTCACCCACGGTCACTATGACCACATTCTCGGCGTTGCGCATATAAAAGACGACTACCCGGATGCGAAAATAGCCATCCACCCCTATGACAGCGCCTGCCTCAAGTGCGAGGATATCAGCCTCGCGACCCATGTCGATCACGGCATCCAGAAATATGTCGATTACGACCTGCTCGCGGAAGAGGGCTTTGAAGCGAAGATAGGGGATATCACTCTCCATACTATCCACACCCCCGGCCACACCCTCGGCGGCGTGTGCTATCTCGAAGAGACCGAGCGCGTGATGTTCTCGGGCGATACTCTCTTCTGCCGCACTGTCGGCAGAACCGACCTCCCCGGCGGGGACTGGCAAGCTATGGTCGAAAGCCTCAAACGCCTTGCCGCCCTTGACGGCGAATATACCGTCTATACCGGACATAACCGCTCCACAACGCTCTCCGAGGAGCGGGTCAGAAACAGATATTTGAGAAAAATACCCAGAGGAGAGCTTTAAGGAAACGCCTATGATTCTATATATCTGCGGTCACAATTTCCATTATGAGATGGAGAATCTTTGCCGCGTGTTCTTTCCTAATGAAAAGATAACAGTCTCGGACACTCTGCCCGAAAGCGGAGCGCCCGAGGTCGAAACATATCTCGACGGCGCGAGCGGCGGATATTCCGTGCGCGTGCGCGTCAATGTCGGGGATAAGACCGAGACCCGCTCGGCGGAAGTCCCAAAGACCGACGAACCTGAAAAGGACGAGTGCGAGCGCACCATGGCTCGTGAGCTTTTCTCCGCTCTGAGCGCCGTTACAGGCTATGTCCCGCCCTGGGGCATACTCACCGGCGTGCGCCCGTCCAAGCTTATGCTGAAGCTCATTGAATCGCTCGGCGAAAAGGGCGCGTATGACTATTTTACAAAAAAGCTTCTTGTCAGCGAGCCGAAAGCGCGCCTTGCGCAGAGCGTCGCGGGCACGGAGCAGGAGATAGCCGCCCTCGGTGACGAGCGTTCGTTCAGTCTCTATATCGCGATACCGTTCTGCCCGTCAAGGTGCAGTTATTGCTCGTTCGTCTCCCATTCGATAACCAACGCCAACGCCGCAAAGCTTCTGCCAGTCTATGTTGACGATCTGTGCAGGGAGCTTGAGATAACGGGAAAAATTGTCCGCGATATCGGGCTGCGGCTTGAAAGCATATATATCGGCGGCGGAACGCCCGGCATTCTCAGCGCGGAGCAGATGGAAAGGGCTTGCTCGGCAGTCGAAAACAGCTTCGATCTGTCCGCTATACGCGAATATACCGTTGAACTCGGCAGACCCGATACCGTGACGCAGGAGAAGCTCGATGTCCTGCGCGACCACTCGGTTGACAGAATAAGCATAAATACCCAGACCCTCAACGATTCCGTGCTCGAAGCGGTCGGCAGAAAGCACACCGCGGCGGATTTCTTTTCTTCTTATGCCCTCGCCGAGAAGAGCGGGTTTGAAAATATAAATGTCGATCTTATCGCGGGACTCCCCGGCGATACGCTCGAGAGCTTCAAAAAATCCGTTGACGGAGTCGTCTCGCTCGCGCCCGCGAATATAACCGTCCATGCCCTCGCTTTGAAATCCGCGTCTACTCTCAGAGAACATGGTCACGCGGTCAGCGAAGGGGAGACGGCGGGGAAGATGATTGATTATTCACACTCCGTTCTCTTCGATAACGGCTATATTCCTTATTATATGTATCGCCAGAGCCGCTGCGTCGGCAACCTCGAAAATGTCGGCTGGTGCAAGCCCGGTACGGAGTGCAGATACAATGTCTTCATGATGGAGGAGACGCATACTGTCCTCGCCGCCGGAGCGGGCGCCGTAACAAAGCTCAAAAAGCCCGGCAGCAACTATATCGAGCGTATTTTTAACTACAAATATCCATATGAATATAATGCCCGGTTT
>CAVAWW010000096.1:0-5735 GCA_963592475.1 bacterium | reverse complement strand
TCTCCGGCTGAGGTTTTTGAAGGTTGATAGTGTTGCACTTGCTTGACTTTCTGCCGTGGCGCGAAGCGCCGGAGGGATTGTTTTGAATAAGCTTCAAATTTTTAAAAATGCCGGGTATTTTGAACTTTCATTACAGCAACCCCTCAGTCACGGCTTTGCCGTGACAGCTCCCCTTACACAGGGGAGCCTTGAGGCCGTGCATGACGGACTTTTTCAACAGACTGGGGCGAGCTTCGTTCGCCTTTAAATTTTTGTGGTTTTCGGACAACACACTTTGTATAGACAGCCCTTGCGGCTGTCCTCCATCGGCGATAGCCGATAAAATCTAAATTGATAATAGCTTGTTTTGCTGAAAAAAGGGAGCCGGAAATCCGACTCCCTCGTTTTTTATTTTTTCTTCGCGTGCTTGGCTTTCTTCTTCGGCTGTTCTTCGCCGAGGTCGATTACGATAAACGCGACGTTCCAGATGAGTATCGCCAAAAACAGAACCGTCATCACCGCCGGCGCCGTGCTCATCGTGACGAGCACTATCTTGCCGAAGAGGTTCATGAACGACATGTCGGTCAGCGAGCCGAGGGTCAGCGTACCCGCTTTGACCGCCGAAGAGACGGCGGAGAACGCTATCCTCATGCCTATAATGCTCAAAAGACCTGCCGCGCCGAGCGAAGCGGTCGCCTTGCGTGAGTTCGTCGCCGCGGCGACTATAACCGTCGCGAGCGCGACGAGCAGGGCGATGGCAAAGAATACAACAAAGGCGATAAAATTGCCCTTGAATTTCAAAAGTCCGTCCGGGAGCTCGGATGCGCCGCCTTTGACGAGGTCGGCGAAAAGACCGTCTCCCGTGAAAAGCTCGATGATGCGTTTGACGCTCAGATTCTCTACAATATTTGAATCATAGATAGTTGCGTGCATATAGACGGTTATGAGATCCGTGAAATATGCGACGGGGAACACGGCAATTGCCAGCAGAGCCGTCACAATTCTGTTGAGAGCTTTCATCCTGACCGACCTTTCTTATTTGCTTATTTCTTCTTTTTGTCCCATGAGGAGTTGAGCGCAACGGTGCGGTTTATGATAAGATTGCCCGGAGTGCTGTCCTTATCGACGCAGAAGTAGCCCTGGCGCATGAACTGGAATGTGTTGCCCGGCTTTGCGTCGCGGAGTCCGCCCTCGAGCAGGCATCCGTCGATAATTTTGAGCGAATCGGGGTTGATGTTCTGAAGATAGTCGCCGTTCCCGTCCTCGCCTGCGGGGTTCTCGGTGTTGAACAGGCGGTCATAGAGGCGCACCTGAGCCTTCACATTGTCTGTCGCACTGACCCAGTGCAGGGTGCCGCGAACCTTTCTGCCGTCGGGCGTCTCGCCGCCGCGGCTCTCGGGGTCGTAGGTGCAGTGCAGGCAGGTGACTTCGCCGTTTTCATCGGTATCATATGAGTTGCAGGTCACATAATATGCGCTCTTGAGACGCACTTCGTTGCCTGGGAAGAGCCTGAAATATTTCTTCACGGGCTCAGCCATAAAGTCCTCGCGCTCAACATAGAGCTCGCGGGAGAATGTGACCTTGCGGCGGCCGAGCTCGGGCTTGTCGGGATTTATCTCGACCTCAATTTCCTCGGTCTTGTCCTCGGGGTAGTTGTCGATAACGAGCTTGAGGGGATTGAGAACCGCCATGGCGCGCGGGGCGTTCTGGTTGAGATTGTCTCTGACGCACGCTTCGAGCAGGCCGTAGTCAACCACGCTGTATGCCTTCGCAACGCCGACGCGGCCTATGAAATCGCGTATCGCGGCGGCGGGATAGCCCCTGCGGCGCATACCGCAGAGCGTGACCATCCTCGGGTCGTCCCAGCCGTTGACAACGCCGGTCTGAACCATTTCGAGACACTTTCTCTTGCTCGTCACGCAGTAGTTGAGATTAAGACGCGCGAACTCGATCTGGCGCGGCGGCTCTTTAAAGCCGATAGCGTCGACGAACCAGTTATAGAGCGGCCTGTGATTCTCGAACTCGAGCGAGCACAGGGAATATGTGACCTTCTCCGCAGCGTCGGAGAGGGGATGGGCAAAGTCATACATCGGATAGACGCACCACTTGTCGCCTGTCTGATGGTGGGAGACATGCGCGATTCTGTAGATGACCGGGTCGCGCATATTGATGTTCGGACTCGCCATATCTATCTTGGCGCGCAAAACCTTTTCGCCGTTTGCAAATTCGCCCTCGGTCATGCGGCGGAAGAGATCGAGATTCTCTTCAACCGAGCGGTCGCGGTAGGGGCTGTTTTTGCCGGGCTCTGTAAGAGTGCCGCGGTATTCGCGTATTTCCTCGGGCGACAGGTCGCAGACATACGCCTTGCCCTCTTTGATGAGCTTTATCGCGCACTCATAGAGAAAATCGAAATAGCTCGATGCGTAGTATACCTCGTTCCATTTGTAGCCGAGCCACTCAATGTCCTCTTTTATCGCGTCGACATATTCGACATCCTCTTTCGAGGGATTCGTGTCGTCAAGACGGAGATTGCACACTCCGCCGTATTTTTCCGCGATGCTGAAGTCGATGCATATCGCCTTTGCGTGGCCGATGTGCAGATAACCGTTGGGCTCCGGAGGGAATCTCGTCTGCACGCGGGTGTTGACCCCGTTTGCAAGATCCTCGTCTATAAAATCAGTGATAAAATTTGAATTGAGATTGGTGCTGTCCGCCATTTAGTTCTCCTCCTTGTAGTGTGCGAGCGCCGCAGCGAGTCTCGCTCTGACTCTGTCCTCGCCGAGCAGCCTGATTATCGAATGAAGATCGGGCGTGTTGCGGCGCGAAGTCACCGCGATTCTGATAACGGTCGAAAGGTCGCCGACATGACCCTTGAACGCCATGGGATCTTTTTTGTATTCCTTGACGTTGGGCGTGTAGCCGAGCGGCTCGCACATCGCCTTGATGCGCGCAAACCATGCGTCCTTGTCGTCGTTTATGTCAAACTCGCCGATGTATTTTTGCAGTATCGCCGCCGCATCGCCTGCGCTGATGTTCTCGGGCAGGGTGTAGTCGGGGGTGTAGATTTCATCGTAGAAATACGAGACAAAGTCCTTGACCTGCTCCCAGTTTGCGATATCCTTTCGCGGCTTCGGGCAGTCGCGGTCTATCGAGAATATGCCGCGCGCAAAATCGCGGTCGGCGTCGAGAAGCTTGTAGAGCTCCCCGTCATATTCCTTCGCCCAGTTCAGCACATTGCCGAGCACCTCATCCGCCGTCATGTGCGAAATAATATTCTTGCTCACGTCGTTGAGCTTCGCCATGTCAAACAGGCAGCCGCTGACGCTCATCTTCTTGAGATTGAACGGGAATTTCCAGCAGTCCTCCGTGAGATTCGCCCTGCGCCAGTCCTCAAAGTTAGAGTTGAGCAACGTCATGATATATTCGATAACGCTCTCCTTGGGATATCCCTGCTCGACGAAGTAGCTGACCGCCGCCTCGGGGTCCTTTCTCTTCGAGAGCTTGCGCTTTGCGCCCGTCTCCTCGTCTATCTTCATGACCTGCGGAGTGTGCGCGTATTTCGGAACTCTGTAGCCGCACGCCTTGAACAGCGCGATGTGCTTCGGGACGGAGGATATCCACTCTTCGCCGCGAATGACGTGTGTCGTGCGCATGAAGTGGTCGTCGCAGACATGTGCAAAGTGATAAGTCGGCACGCCGTCACTCTTTAAGAGCACTTCATCGATTATATTCTCCGGCATTTCAATCTTGCCGCGGATCATGTCGTCAAAGACAATTCTCTTGTTCTCGTCGCCCTCGGAGCGGAAGCGAAGCACATAGGGCTCGCCTGCCTCGATGCGTCTCTTCTGCTCGTCAAAGCTCAGGTCGCGGCACTTCGCCCATTTGCCGAAATATCCGGTTATCGCCGCGCCGCTTTTTTCCTGCTCTTCGCGGATAGCAGCGAGCTCGTCCGCCGTGCAGAAGCAGGGATATGCCTTGCCCTCCTGCACAAGACGCTTAGCGACCGCGTGATAAATTTCAACGCGCTTGCTCTGGGTATAAGGACCGTAAGCGCCCTTCTCAGTGTCGAATCCGGTCACGCCCTCATCAAATTCGAGACCGAAATTTTTGAATCCGTTGATTATCGCGGACACGCCGTCGGCGACCTCGCGCTTCTTGTCCGTGTCCTCGATTCTCAGATAAGTAAGTCCGCCGCTGACCCTCGCCGTAAGAAAATCGACGAGCGCGCCGAACAGCCCGCCTATATGGAGATACCCCGTCGGACTCGGTGAGAATCGGGTCACGCGCGCGCCCTCGGGCAGCTCGCGCGGGGGAAATCTCAGCTCGCAGTCCTCCGGCGTCAGCCCGTCCGAGCCGAACAGGAGATCGGCGAGTCTTTCGTTATCAGTCATTAAACCGCACTCCGTTTCTGTAGGTAAATATATACACTATATTATTGCAGAAAAACGCCCGTCAATCAAGAGCTGGCGGACATTTTCTTTGAGCAAAGCTTTTAAAAAGATAAATCTTTCATAAATCTTGTATTTTCCATTGATTTTTGGGCGTTTTTATTTTATAATGAATTTGACCGCGCAGGCAGGAGACTGTTTTTCATGGGCTCATACGCTCCAAAACGGCGTCTGCATAAGCGCGCTGAAATGAAGAAAAATTTTTTCGGAGGTAACTGAAATGACAAAGAAGATCCTTGCTCTTGTCCTTGCTCTCTGCTTCGTTTTTGCTTTTGCAGCCTGCAAGAAGGATAAGGACAACAGCGACACAACCACAGGCGAGCCCAACACTTCGGCAAACGGAGAGACGATTGCAAACGACGAGTCCAGCGAAGCTGAGTCCGTCAGCGGCGACGAGTCCACCGAGGCTCAGACCGACGCTTCCGGCAACACCGTAGCTCCCGCGACCGAGAAGAACACTCAGGGCGGCGGCAGCCAGGGCGGCGGCAGCACCACTGCTTCCAAGCCCTCGACAAAGGCTGAGATTGTTGAGTATTTCAACAAGGCCATTAACGGCGTTAAGCCCAATGCGAAGAGCGTTACAAGAGTTTCTGAGACGAACTACAGAAGCGGCAACATTACCGGAGTGCCCTCCATCGTCGATAAGCTTGTCGGCGGTATAGACAGCTTTGTTGACGGTCAGCTCAAGAAGAACAGCAAGGGCTCCGAAACGTTCTCCAATTCTGCGGCTATAAAGGCTAACTTCCCTGTTGAGAACGAGTCCTGGTCGAGCAAGCTTACTGCGAATGATGTCGCAAGCGCAACTTGCACCGAGGCGGGCGGAGTTTATACCATCACTATAAAGACGGTTGCCGACAAGGCTTCCTCCAACGTTCATCACGGCTCGGGTCATGCACCGAAGGTTTTCAGCGTGGTTCTCCCGTCCGTTATCAACGATCAGTTTAGCAGCGGCGTGCTTAAGTCTGTCGCTAAAACCTTTAAAATCGGCACCGCTCAGATGGAGTATCCCTCCAGCACAGTTACCGTTAAGGTTGATGCTAAGACCAGCCGTGTTATCAATGCTACATATGATGCCAAATGGACAATTCACCTTCCTCTTGGCGACGAAATGGTAGTGCTTCCTTTCGGCACAAAGACCATTTACAACATCGCTTACTAATTAAACAAAATGACTGTTTTGAGGCAGGAGTTTCCTGCCTCAAAATGCATTTACAAACATATCAAGTGAAAAAGAAGGATATTTAAAATGGAAAAGAAAGTTCTTGTTGAAACTTCCGCACGCCATGTACATGTCACCAGAGAAGCTCT
>CAVAWW010000095.1:0-5777 GCA_963592475.1 bacterium | reverse complement strand
CCGATGCAGTCCGACGCTTTGCCGTGATTCTCGGTGTAGACCTCATAGTAGCAGTCCGAGTTCCAGTCGCGGCAGAGCTGCTTTGCGTTCATGCACGAGAACAGGTCGGGAATGAGAATGTGCTTCGGGCAGCCGTCCGTGCAGTAGCGGCACGCGGTGCAGGGGATGGTATGGGTCGCGCGTATAACGTCGCAGACCTCCGCTATCGCCCGTCTCTCCTCGTGGCTCAGGGGCTTAAAGTCCTTCATAAACGACAGGTTGTCGTTCATCTGCTCTAAGCTGCTCATGCCGGAGAGCACCATGAATACGCCGTCGAAATCCGCTGCGTAGCGTATCGCGTAGCTCGCCGGGCTGCCGCCGTGAAGAGCGTCGAATATAGCCTTGCCCTGCTCGGGAATGTCGGCGAGTTTTCCGCCCTTGACAGGCTCCATGACTATTACGGGCTTGTTGTGCTTGCGGCAGACCTCATAGCACAGCCGCGCCTGAACGGCGGGATCCTCGAAGTCGATGTAGTTGAGCTGGATCTGAACCACCTCAATCTCCGGGTATTCGTTAAGCATCTCGTCGAGTACGTCGGCGGTGTCGTGGAACGAGAAGCCGACGTGCTTTACCTTGCCCTCTTTTTTCAGCTCGAACGCGTGCTCATAGGCGTGCAGCTTCTTGTATTTTTCAAATATCGACTTCGTCTGCGAGTGCAGGAGGTAGAAGTCGAAGTAGTCCACTCCGCAGCTCTCGAGCTGCTTTTCAAACAGCGGGCGTATCTCGTCCTCGCTGTTAAACAGCGAATCGGAGAGCTTGTCGGTGAGAATGAAGCTGTCGCGGGGATAGCGCTTTACGACGCAGTCACGTATCGCCGTCTCGCTCTGACCGCCGAGGTAGACGCGTGCGGTGTCGAAGTAGTTGAAGCCCTGCGCCATGAACTCGTCAACCATCTTCGTGAACTCGGCGTAGTCGACCTTTTCGCCGTCCATGGGCAGTCTCATGCAGCCGAAGCCGAAATTTTTCTTTACATCGGGGAATGTGCTCATTTTATGTCTCCTCCCGTGAATTAATTTTATCTCGTCAAATATATAATGCACTCTGCGGGGCGTGCAGTCAAGGGGTAAAAATCAAACTTTTTGTGAAGAAAACTCCCCTGCGGGAAAATATGTCACTGCTTTTTGTCGAGCTCAAAATGCGCGGCGAATTTTTTGAACAGCGGCGTAAAATCGAAATATTTATCAAACAGGCGGCAGAAGAAGCCGATTATCGTACCGTTTATCGAGGCGATAACGAGCGTGCCCCAGCCGATGCCCTCGAAGCGCCCGAAAAACGCGAGCGACATTATCGCCGCCACCGCGAGGCAGGATAAATCGAAGCAGGTCTTGAATCGCGACAGCTTTATGCCGAACTTTCCGCTGACGCCCTTGACGAAAAAGTCGTAGACCTGCGGATAGAGATATGTTTTGTAAAACATCGCGACCGAGAACGAGGTCAGCAGCACGCCGAGAATAAAAAGAAGTATTCTTATCGGCATGGACATGCTCCCGGGCGGGGTGACGGTCGGGTTGAAGAACGGTATGCACCGCCAGAGATCGAGCGCCGCGCCGTAGATAAGGCAGGTCACGAACGACGAGAGATACACCGCCCTGAATCCGCGCATAACGATGCAAAAGATAATAAACAGCCCCGCCTGAATGACATATTCCGCCTGGCCGAATGTGAGAATTCCGACTTTCAGGCTCAGAAGATATGCCGGCGCGACTATCATCGACACGCCGAAGTTTGCCGCCGTGAGCATTGCGACCGCGAGCGAGAGCAGGGCGACGGCGAGGATATAAACGACCTCGCTCGGAATTTTCAGCTTCCCGTTTTTCAAAATAACTCCTCTTTTCATCAAAAAAGCCACGCACCGAAAAGGTGCATGGCGAAAAATAAACCCTTTAGGTTCGGAAAAATCCACACGATTTTGGTATATTATATTACATAATCTGCCATGTGTCAACGCGTGCGGCGCAGTTTTGCAATACCTGCCGCGAGCAATGATACTGAAACCGCGAGCGTGAATATTAAAATGAGCAGATATACATTGCCGTTTGCGAAATGCGCCCAGTCGGCGAAGTTCACGGCGTAGTTCGCGCCCTCTACGCTACCGAGCACAGCGGTGAGAAAACGCGGCAGAGCATATATAACCGAGCCGAACGCGAGGACATCTATAGAGGCGTTTATCAGCGGGTGCTTGCAGATAATATGCATGACGGCAGTCACCGCGAATGGAATAAATGAATAGAGCACAATGAGCAGTCCCTTGGGCAGGCTGAATACATTCGTTATTCTTGCCGCCGAAACGAGCAGGGCTAGGCAGGCGAAGGACAGCAAAAAGTATACGGCGGGAATAAATCTGCGTCCCCTTGCGGGCATATAGCGCCTGAGCAAAAACGGCGCGAACACCGCGATATACCCGAGCAGAGTGCCGAGCGCGGCGGCGCCGAACCAATTCTGCCCGTATTTTGCGCAGCAGATGACAAAGAGCAGGACGAGCGAGAGATAGGTCGAGCCCGTGAACACCGCGAGCTTATGCTTTTCGGTAAAGCGCGTGAATGTCGGAACGAACGAAAACGCCGTCAAGAGACTACCGAAAACCACGGGGAAGAAAGTAAACCTGTGATTCACCGCGAGGTCGCATATGAAACATATAATAAGCGCCAGCGCATACGCGCCCGTGAAGCCCCAAAAGAAGGTCTCGATAATCTTTCTGTATACGCGCGCGTTTCTTTTCATCTCGTGATACTCCGTGTCGTTCGCGCCGCTTATCAGCTCATGCTCCGAAATATCGAGCACCGAACAGATATCGGGTATCATCGTTATGTCGGGATAGCTTTTGCCGGTTTCCCTTAGTTAAAAATATTACTCTTGTTGATTACTCAACTTTTCCAATAAATCGGTAATATATCTCAATTTCCTGTATTCTTTCGTTATCCTCATTCGTTGTTGCTTCATGTATGAGGATTTTTTCTATCATGGCATTTAATAATGGTGCTGTCAGTTCCTTTGGTACGGAATATTCCTTGATTAACTCAATCCACTTTTCAGCACCTATCATATCCTGTTCCATTTTACTTAGTTCTTCTCTTAGGCTTGTTATCTGCTGTTCCAGTTCTATCTGTTCTTTTTGGTACTTGCTGGACAACATCACAAAATTTCGCTCTGTTATCTTCTCACAGGCTCTATCTTCATACATTTTCGCAAATAAACGGTCAATCTCATTTTGTCTGTTCTCGGCTTTCTTCAATGTACTTGCCTTTTTCTTCTTTTCCCGTATTCTCTCTGCATTGCCAGCTTTCTGTATCTTGTTCAATACCTTTTCTTCGTCCTGCTGTACTGCCTTAGCCCAATACTGCAAGCGTTCCAATACGGCTTGATACAGCACATCATAACGAATGTAGTGCATAGAACAATTACCTTTGCCAAACTGCCCGTAGTAACTGCAAGCATAATAACTGTAAGGCGTTTTATTTGTCTTATTCGTTCCAAATCTCATAGACCAACCACAATCCGCACACTTGACAAGCCCTGCAAAAATCGGCGTTGCCTTTTCCTTTGTCTGTCTGCGTCTTGATTTTATCTGCTCCTGCACACGATAGAACACTTCCTTGTCAATAATCGGCTCGTGAGTGTTTTCTACTCGAAACCATTCACTTTCGGGCTTACGCACTTTCTTTTTGCTCTTGAACGATACCGTAGACTGCATATTGTGAACACTGTTTCCGATATAAACCTCACTTTTCAATATCGCCTTGACATGAGCAATCGTCCACTCATAACGCTTACTTTCGGGTTTTCCCTCAAAGATATGTGCAAAAGTACCGTATCTTGTAAAATTTAGCCATGACGCTGTCGGAACTTTTTCTGCTCTTAACTGCTTTGTGATTTTTGCACTTCCGTAACCTTGATAGGCTAGGGAAAAGATTTTTTCAATAATCCATTTTGTTTCATCATCAACCAACAGTTTTCCTTTGATGTCAGGGTGTTTCTTATATCCTAACGGAGCATAAGCACCGTAATGAGCCCCCTCCGCAAACTTTGTCTTAAATGCTGATTTGACTTTACGGCTTGTATCTCTTGCCACCCATTCATTGATGATGTTCTTAAATGGTGCAATCTCACTTTCGCCTTTTTCGCTGTCTACACCGTCATCAATCGCTATGTAGCGGACATTATGACTAGGGAAATACAATTCTGTATATTGTCCTGTCATAATATAATTTCTGCCAAGACGGGAAAGGTCTTTCGTTACAACACAGTTGATTTTTCCTGCCTCTATATCTTCAATCATTCTCTGGAAACTCGGTCTTTCAAAATTTGTTCCCGACCAGCCGTCATCAATATACTCATCAATCACATTCAAATGATGTTCTTTTGCATATAGACGCAACATACTTCTTTGTGTGGTAATGCTGGAACTTTCGCCCTGTAATTCATCATCTCGGCTTAACCTAAGATAAAGTGCAGTATTGTAAATCTGTTGTTTCATTGTCAGTTATCCTCCTTTATAACTAACCCGTGTTTACAATACCTGCTTGCAAGTAAAGTATAACACGGGTACTTTTTGTCATTCAATCTATTTCTTACAACTGCACCGATTTTATGCGATTGTCTGCTTTGCTTTTTCCAGCATGACATCAGTTAGAAGTTCTTCCATTGTTTTGCCCTTTTCGGAAAAATGCTCTTTTACTACAATCTTTGTCTTTCCTCTGTTGCCAATGCCACACTTGCCATTTTTCTTTTGAATTGTTTTTACAGCATTATCAATAACACATACCCCCTTTCTGTAAAATCTTTCTAAGCAATTCAACGGCTTTTGTCATAGCCCACAGGAGTTCCACCTCTGCATAGTTCTTATGTAGCCGTACCCATTGCGTGCGACGCTCTTAATGCTCAAGCTGTGGCTGTACGGGAGTATCATTATCTGACAGTACAGGTCATGGCGATAAAAGAGGACAAATCTTTTACAAGAACACAAATAGGTTTTCGCTCGCTCTTGCAGGGGAAAGGTCGTGGCGTATTTGTTTCAACGGCTAGCTGTCTGTCAAACGTATTGAATTACTTTATTCAGTTGTCAAAGAACGATTGAAAGAAAAAAATCGTCTTTCCTATATATCGCGTTGGAAAAGAGGAGAAACGTAACCAAAATCCAAAACTTTTTCCATTATTAGTACAAATGGAACGGTTCATTTTGGCAATCAACGGTTGATTTTCTCCTTTTTCACTACTATCTGTACAGCAAACGTCCATTTGCTAAGTTTAAATGGAAAAATTTTAACTTCTTTTCATGCACCATATAGGGATAGAAAATGTCATTTTGCTAAGTTGATGATGAAAAAAGAATATTTTCCTTTTCACACCCTAACTACCCAAACCATACCGTTACTGCCAACAATAGAATGAAATATTTTCTTTGCACCATATAGGGAACGGAAACCTTAAATTGTTAAGTTGAGAACAAAGTATTTTCATCTTTTCACACCAACACTCAACTGCTAATGCCTGTTTGAATACAAAATGATGATGTTTTTCCTCTTTTCACAGAAGACTGTCCACTAATCACGAATTTCCGTCATTTTTTCAAAACTTTTTTCTTCTTTCACTTCATATAGGGACAGCAAGCCCCGATTTAATGACCTATTTTCAAAAAAAGTTTAGATTTCCTTTTCTCGCACCATATCTGTACGCAAGTAGCCATTTTGTTGCAGATTTAATAAAAAATTTATTTTTCTTCTTTCACTTCACATAGGGAA
>CAVAWW010000094.1:0-5795 GCA_963592475.1 bacterium | reverse complement strand
GCTATTGGAAGCTTAATTAAAAAAATCGGCTTGGTCACTTGCTTTTACTTTGCAAAAGTTCGGGAGACAGGTTTGCTTTCATCCGTTTAAATCTATTGGAAACTATCGCCGATATCGGACAGCCGCAAGGGCTGTCCCTACAAAGTGCTATAATTCGGAGATAACAGCACAAAATCAGTCGGTTCTGTACCACAATCCCTCAGTCTCGGCTTACGCCGAGCCAGCTCCCTTTACACAAGGGAGCCGAAATAAAATTTTGCATCGTTATAAAAATTGTTCTCAAAAGTTGGCTATGATAAGCCTTTTCCACCGCTTGCGCGGCATTGGTGCGTCGAATGCAAACTGCGAGTCAATAAACTTGTGCTAAACCGCGGGCGATATCCGCCCATACCATATACATTTTACTTATTACTTCAAACGAAGCCAGCAAAAATATTCGGAGTCGAATTATGCCGGGATTTTTATGTGATCTGCATATCCACTCGTGTCTGTCGCCCTGCGGCGACGAGGAGATGACTCCCTATAACCTTGTCAACATGGCAAAGGTCATGGGGCTGGATATCCTTGCGCTGACCGACCACAACTCTTCACTCAACTGCCCAGCCGCAGCACGTGCGGCAGAAGAGGCAGGAATAGCTTTCGTGCCCGGCATGGAGCTGACGACTTCAGAGGAAGTTCACGTCGTGTGCCTGTTTCCCGATATCGATTCCGCGCTCGCGTTTTCGGGCTATGTTGCCGAGTGCCTGCCGAAGATTAAAAATCGGCTCGATATTTTCGGCGAACAGCTGATAATGGACGATCGGGACGGTATTCTCGGGCGCGAGGAAAATCTGCTGAGCACGGCGAGCTTTATTTCAATAAGCGAGGTTTTTCCGCTCGTCTCCGGCTTCGGCGGGGTCTGCTATCCCGCTCATGTTGACCGCCCGTCGTTCAGCGTGGTTGCAAACCTCGGCTCGTTCGACGAAAGCTGGGGATTCGCAAACGCCGAGCTGTCCGCTTTTGCTCAGGCGGACAGGCTCATTGAAGAGCACCCGCTGCTCCGAAAAATGAGGCTTCTGCGCGCATCCGACGCGCACTGCCTCGAAAATGTCGGCTCGGCGAGCACCGAGCTCGAACTCCCCTGCGCATCGCCGCAGGCGGTCATTGATCTGTTGAAAGGTAATTACTACCTGCAGGGTGTGTAATTGGTATATAGTTTATCGATATTTTTTTCCTTAAACTGTAGCAATTTTCAGACCCGCATGATATAATTACTCTTAATGTGAAAAGGAAACTCCTTTTTGCCTATCTGTTATTTTTCTCAAACCTAAGGAGGGAAAGGCTACAAATGCTCAAAAAAATCAGTAAGATACCTTTTTCCGGCACCCCGGAACAGGAAGAGAAGCTCCATGCCGTTATCGCAGAATGCAACGGCGACAAGAGCCTGCTGATGCATGTCATGCAGGAGGCTCAGCTCATCTACGGTTATCTTCCGTTCGAGGTACAGGCTATGATAGCCGAGGGAATGGACGTTCCGCTCGAGAAGGTATACGGCGTATCGACTTTCTACGCCCAGTTCGCTCTGAGCCCCAAGGGCAGATACAACATCTCCGTATGTCTCGGAACCGCCTGCTATGTCAAAGGCTCGCAGGCTATCCTCGACAAGATAAGCGAGAGACTCGGCATCGGCCCCGGCGAGTGCAGTGACGACGCGTGCTTCTCCATCGAAGCCTGCCGCTGCATCGGCGCGTGCGGACTCGCTCCCGTCATGACGATCAACGACGATGTCTACGGCAGACTCACCCCCGATCAGATAGACGGCATTCTTGACAAATACCTGGACGCTTAACGCCATGCGCGAGCTGTCACTCAACATTCTCGATATAGCCCAGAACTCCATATCAGCCGGGGCGTCGCTGATAGAAATAGACGTCAGCGAAAGCAGAGAAGAGCATCTTCTCACGCTCACGGTTTCCGACAACGGCTGCGGCATGGACGAAGAACAGCTTCAAAATGTCTGCGATCCGTTTTTCACCACGCGCACAACGCGCAAGGTCGGCATGGGCATACCGCTGTTCCGCCTCGCGGCAGAGCAGACCGGCGGCAGTTTTGAGATAACCTCAAAAAAAGGCGTCGGCACCTCCACAAAAGCGGTATTTCATTCGGACAGCATCGACTTCACTCCCCTCGGGGACATGACCTCGACGGTAACGGTGCTCATATCAATGAACACCGACAGGGATTTTATCTACCGCCGCTCGGTCGACGAAAAAGAATTCGTGCTCGACACGCGGGAAATTAAAAATATCCTCGACGGCGTGCCGCTCGACAATCCGGATGTTGTGCAGTGGATGAAAGAATATATCGACGAGAACACAGCGCTCATCACAAAAACCATATGACGGCGCCCGGCGCCGGGAAAGGAATAACCATGAAATCACTTGCTGAACTTAACGCAATAAGAGATAAGGCAAAGGCCAATATGAATATCCGCGAAGACAACGAGAATGCGACCCGCGTGCTCGTCGGCATGGCTACCTGCGGCATCGCGGCAGGCGCAAAGCCCGTGCTCACCGCACTCGTTGACGAGATTGCACGCCGCAATCTCAGCCATGTCACCGTCTCGCAGACCGGCTGCATCGGCATGTGCCAGTATGAGCCGATAGTCGAGGTTCTCGAACCCGGCAAAGAAAAGGTCACCTATGTCAAGGTAACGCCCGAAATGGTCGCGCGCATCGTCAGCGATCATCTCGTCAACGGCAACCCCGTCGGCGAATTCACGGTCGGCGCTATCGCCAAATAACAAGGAGGAAAATCAATGTATCGTTCACACGTTCTTGTCTGCGGCGGTACCGGCTGTACTTCTTCTCACAGCGCAGAAATAATTGCCGAGTTTGAAAAGGAGATCGCCGAAAAAGGTCTCGCAGACGAAATCAAGGTCATCAGGACAGGCTGCTTCGGTCTGTGTGCCCTGGGTCCGATAGTCGTTGTTTATCCCGAAGGCGCGTTCTACAGCCAGATAAAGGTTGAGGACGTTCCGGAGATAGTTGACGAACACCTCATCAAGGGCAGAATAGTCAAGCATCTGCTCTACGATGATACCGTCGCCGGCGACACCGTCAAGAGCCTCAACGAGACTCAGTTCTATAAAAAGCAGAAGAGAGTCGCGCTGCGCAACTGCGGCGTTATCGACCCCGAGAATATCAATGAATACATAGCCATGGACGGCTATCAGGCTCTTGCGAAGTGCCTGACCGAATACACCCCGGACGAGGTCATCCAGATAGTCAAGGATTCCGGTCTGCGCGGCAGAGGCGGCGGCGGATTCCCGACGGGTCTGAAATGGAGCTTCACCCGCAAGAATCAGGCGGATCAGAAATATGTCGTCTGCAACGCCGACGAGGGCGACCCGGGTGCATTCATGGATCGCTCCGTGCTCGAGGGCGACCCGCACTGCATCGTTGAAGCTATGGCGATATGCGGCTACGCCACCGGCGCGACCGAGGGCTATATCTATGTCCGCGCGGAGTACCCGATAGCGGTCAAGAGACTTCAGATAGCAATAGACGAAGCGCGCGAGCTCGGACTGCTCGGCAAGAACATCTTCGACAGCGGCTTCGACTTCGACCTTCATATAAGACTCGGTGCAGGCGCATTCGTCTGCGGCGAGGAGACCGCGCTCATGACCTCCATCGAGGGCAACCGCGGCGAGCCCCGTCCGAGACCTCCGTTCCCGGCGGAAAAGGGTCTTTTCGGAAAGCCCACTACCGAGAACAACGTCGAAACATTTGCAAACATCCCGCAGATAATCCTGCACGGCGCGGAGAGCTTCGCCTCCATGGGCACCGAGCGCTCCAAGGGCACCAAGGTCTTTGCACTCGGCGGCAACATCAAGCACACCGGCCTCGTTGAAATCCCCATGGGCACGACCCTGCGCGAGATCGTCGAGGACATCGGCGGCGGCATCCCCAACGGCAGAAAGTTCAAGGCGGCTCAGACCGGCGGACCCTCCGGCGGATGCATCCCCGCGAGCCTCATGGACACCGAGATAGACTACGACAACCTCACCGCCATCGGCTGCATGATGGGTTCGGGCGGACTTATCGTCATGGACGACAGCAACTGCATGGTCGATATAGCCAAGTTCTTCCTCGACTTCACGGTTGACGAGTCCTGCGGAAAGTGCTCCCCCTGCCGTATCGGCACGAGAAGAATGCAGGAGATACTCGAAAAGATTATCGCCGGCAAGGCGACGCTCGAGGATCTGGACAAGCTCGAAGAGCTCGCCCATTACATCAAAGAAAACTCCCTTTGCGGACTCGGTCAGACGGCTCCCAACCCCGTCCTTGCGACCCTCAAGTTCTTCCGCGAGGAGTATATAGCGCATATAGTCGACAAGAAGTGTCCCGCAGGCGTATGTAAGGCGCTGCTGAGCTTCAAAATTGACAAGGATCTGTGCATCGGCTGCGGTCTCTGCGCCAGAAACTGCCCCGTCTCGGCTATCGGCAAGACCGACTATGTCGCAAAGGGTCACAAGCTGCCGTCGTACACTATCGACACGGCGAAGTGCATCAAGTGCGGCGTCTGCATGGAAAACTGCAAGCGCGCCAAGGCAATCAGCAAAGGTTAAGGAAGGAGGGTCAATACAGCATGGAAATGGTAAACATAAAGATAAACAACATGCCCCTGAGCGTACCCAAGGGCATATCCATACTTGAGGCGGCGCGTATGGCCGGCATTGAGATCCCGACCCTCTGCTACCTCAAGAAGATAAACGAAATCGGCGCATGCCGCATCTGCATGGTCGAGGTCAAGGGCGCGCGTTCGCTCGTGACCGCCTGCGTGTACCCCGTTAACGAGGGTATGGAGATATTCACAAACACCGAGCGCGTCCGCAAGAGCCGCAAGATGACCCTTGAGCTCATTCTTTCGACGCATGACAGAAAGTGTCTTTCGTGCGTCCGCAGCGGAACCTGCGAGCTTCAGCAGCTCTGCAAGGAGTTCGGCGTTGATGACGAGACCCGTTTTGACGGCGCGAATCCCGTTCACGAATACGACGATTCCGCCATACATATGATAAGAGACAACGGCAAGTGCATTCTCTGCCGCCGCTGCGTCGCAGCATGTCAGGCTCAGCACATCTCCGTTATCGGCGCAAACGCCCGCGGATTTGACACCCACATCGGCTCGGCGTTCGAGAGACCGCTCGATTCCGTGGCGTGCGTCTCCTGCGGTCAGTGCATCGTCAACTGCCCGACCGGCGCCATCTATGAGAAGGACGACACCGCAAAGGTTCTCGAGGCTATCAACGATCCCGAGAAGTTCGTCGTTGTTCACACTGCGCCGTCTATTCGCGTCACCCTCGGCGAGTGCTTCGGAATGCACATCGGCACCAACGTTCAGGGCAAGATGGTCGCGGCGCTCAGACGTCTCGGCTTCGACAAGGTCTTTGACACCGACTTCGGCGCGGACCTCACGATTGTCGAAGAGGCAAACGAGTTCCTCGGCAGAGTCCAGAACGGCGGCGTGCTCCCGATGATAACCTCCTGCTCGCCCGGATGGATAAAATACTGCGAGCATTACTATCCCGATATGCTCGATCACCTCTCGACCTGCAAGTCGCCCCAGCAGATGTCGGGCGCGATAATCAAAACCTGGTATGCCGAGAAGATGGGCATCGACCCGAAGGATATCGTCGTTGTCGGCATCATGCCCTGCACGGCGAAGAAGTTCGAGACCAAGCGCGACGATCAGGCGGCGTCCGGCTATCCGGATGTTGACTACTCGCTGACCACGAGAGAGCTCGGCAGAATGAT
>CAVAWW010000093.1:0-5797 GCA_963592475.1 bacterium | reverse complement strand
CGCCGGTGGGGAATTTCACCCCGCCCCTGAGATTGCTGTATATATTGTCGCACTTCAAGGGTATTTTGTCAATAGCTATGCGGAACTTAGTATAGCCGCATCAAAAGTTTACACTTGATTCAAATATTAAGCGCAGTTAAACGGACTGCAACGCGCCGTTTGCAGCCTGTGGGTAAAATCTCGGACAGATGAGCGCTTTATTCCGTTGTATTTCGCGCCGCCTTATGTTATACTTAATCCCGACAAACAAACGGAGGCAACAGCATGAATTTCACTCAATTCAATAAAAACGGCGGCGTTGAGGGCTTCTGCCTGATAAAGACCGTCGACCGCAAGATGACGGCAAAGGGCGTGCCGTATCTCGATCTCACGCTCGCCGATCCTGACGGCGAAATAAACGCAAAGCTCTGGGACTACAAAGAGGAGCTTCACGGCGAATTTGCCGCAAACGATCTGATAAAAGTCCGCGGAACAATTCAGCCGTTCAACGACTCGCAGCAGCTGAGGATAGAGCGCATACGCAAAGTGACCGAAGCGGACGGCGTGCGCATTGAAGATTTCGTTCCCTCGGCAGGCTTCTCGGGCGAGGCTATGTTCAACGAGCTGATGAAAGTTGCGGGCAATTTCAAGGACGAGGAATTAAAGACGCTCGTCACCGCTCTGCTCAACGAATACAAAGACAGGCTGCTCTACTGGCCGGCGGCGTTCAGGCTGCACCACGCGATACGCGGCGGGCTGCTCTATCACACACTCTCAATTCTCCGCATGGCTCAGGGAGTCGCGGACATATATCCGTTTATAGACAGCGACCTGCTCTTTGCGGGCGTTATACTCCACGATATCGCAAAGACAGAGGAATTCGACGTCGCGCAGACCGGCATTGCCTCAGGCTACACGACCGACGGCAATCTTATCGGTCACCTCGTGCGCGGAGCGATGGCGGTTGACAGATGCGGCAAGAAACTCGGCATCAGCGAAAACACGCTCATGCTCGTCGAGCACATGATAATCTCGCACCACGGCGAGCCGGAGTTCGGCGCGGCGGTGCGCCCGATGTTCCTCGAGGCGGAGATACTCTCCTCGCTCGACACGCTCGACGCGAAGATATATGAGATCGAGCAGGCGTGCAGGAATGTTCAGCCCGGCGAGTTCACTCCACGCCAGTGGGCGCTCGACAACCGCAAGCTCTATAACCACGACCGCAACCACGCCGATTTCAAGGCGGAGCTGATAAAATAAGGAGAGCCTATGGACTGGACAGAAATAAAAATAACAGTTGACACAAAGGATATCGACACCGCGGGCGACATTGCCAACATGGTCGTGCCCTACGGCATATATATCGAGGACTACAGCGACCTTGAGCGCGAGGCGATGGAGATAGCCCACATCGATCTTATTGACGAGGATCTGCTCGCCAAAGACAGGACGAAAGGCATTGTCCACATATATATCGACCCGCAGGATCACCCGCAGGAGGCTGCCGCCTTTCTGACGGAACGCCTTGCGGCGGCGGGAATAGAGAACGAAATCGACCTCACCCAGTGCAAGAACGCCGACTGGGAGAACAACTGGAAGCAGTATTTTCACCCGATAAAGATAGGCGAGCGCCTGCTCATCCGCCCGACATGGGAGGACGAATACGACGCCGAGGGTCGCGCGGTGCTCCATCTCGAGCCGGGACTCGCGTTCGGCACGGGCAGCCATGAGACGACCCGTCTCTGCCTTGAGGCACTTGAGAAAAATATCAAGGGCGGCGAAAAGGTGCTCGATGTCGGCTGCGGGAGCGGAATTCTCGCGATAGCTTCTCTCCTGCTCGGTGCAAAGAGCGCGACGGGCGTTGACATAGACGAGCTCGCGGTCAAGACTGCGGAAGAAAACGGAAAGATGAACGGCTTCGGCAGCGACCGCCTGACATTCATCCACGGCGACCTCGCCGACAAGGTCAGCGGCAAATTCGACATAGTCGTTGCAAACATTGTTGCCGATGTCATAATCATGTTCTGCAAGACCGTGCCCGATTTCATGGCGGACAACGCCGTGTTCATCACCTCCGGCATAATCGACATACGCGAGCAGGAGGTCGTTGATGCGTTCGCCGAAAACGGATTTGAAATCATAGCGCGCCACGCCGACGGCGGCTGGCGTTGCTTCGAATGCAGGCGAAAGAAGTAAATATACAAACAGTTCGAGGGACTGCACCGATGTGCAGCCCCTCGATTTATTAGGCTGAAAATTTATTTCATGCCCTGCTCGTAAGCTTCGATCATCTTCTTGACCATCTGTCCGCCGACAGAACCGGCCTCACGGGCGGTCAGGTCGCCGTTATAACCCTGCTTGAGATTGACGCCCACCTCAGAGGCGGCCTCCATCTTGAAGCGGTCAAGCGCGTCGCGTGCCTCGGGGACAACACCCTTGCTGGAACTCTTAGCCATTTACTTTACACCCCTTACTTTTTAAGACTTTGTTTGCGTTTGCATCCTTATTATTTTCCGTCCGCGCGTTTTTATAACTTTTTCGAAGTGACAATGTTTGTCAAAAGTCCGGCGGTCACACTTGGTGATATTTATTGACAAATAGTTCCCGTTAAGTTAAAATAATATTAACATAATAATGGTATTATATATAATCATATATAATATGTTCATCAACTAATATATCCCTGTCAACTGACAAGAGCGTATACGGTAAACGCCTATGCCGTTGTCAATTGACCGGAAAAGAAAGGAGCAAGCTGTTATTGCAAACACAAAATTTTCCAATCACCACAACCTGATTCTCGAAAAGGTCCGCGAATCCGCGCTCTCGGTTCTGCCGATATTGGTCATAGTCGTGCTGCTGTGCTTCAGCGTCTCGCCGATTGACACGGATTTATTTCTGAGCTTTCTCGTCGGCGCGATTTTTGTTGTAGTCGGCATGGGTCTTTTCTCCCTCGGAGCCGAAACCTCGATGACACCGATAGGCACAAAGCTCGGCACGGCGATGACAAAATCCCGCTCCCTGCCGCTGATAATTATAGTCAGCTTCATCCTCGGCTTTGCCGTGACGATAGCCGAGCCCGATCTCCAGGTGCTCGCGCAGACGGTGCCGCATATCAATAACACCGTTTTGCTCGTGACGGTCGGAGTCGGCGTCGGATTCTTTCTGTGCGTGTGCATGATAAGAATACTCACGGGCGTGCGCCTTCGCTGGCTGCTGATAGCGTTTTATGCCGTTGTTTTTATTCTGGCGGCGTTTTCGAAGCCAGATTTTCTCGGCATCGCGTTTGACTCTGGCGGCGTGACAACAGGGCCTATGACCGTGCCGTTTATCCTCGCGCTCGGCGTCGGCGTTTCAAAAATACGAAGCGACGCAAAGGCGGAGTCGGACAGCTTCGGTCTCGTTGCCCTATGCTCAATAGGGCCGATACTCGCGGTGCTTTTGCTCGGATTCTTCTATCCGAACGGCGACGGCGTTGTTGACATAAGCTCGGCGGCGTATTCGAGCACGGGCGAAATCGGTCGCGCCTATCTCACCGCCCTGCCCTCTTATATGAAAGAGATGGCGGTGGCTCTGCTGCCGATAATCGCGATATTTTATATTTTCCAGATTTTCTCTCTCCGCCTCTCAAAGCGCGAGGTCGCGAGGATAACAATAGGCGTCGCATATACATATGTCGGGCTCGTGCTGTTTTTGACGGGCGTCAATGTCGGCTTCTCTTCGCTCGGCGCGGTGCTCGGCGCAAAGCTCGCCGAGGGCAATATGAAATATCTGCTCATACCGCTGTCGATGCTCCTCGGCTGGTTCATTATCTCCGCAGAGCCGGCGGTCACCGTGCTCGAAAAGCAAATAGAAGAAGTCAGCGCGGGAGCAATTCCCGGAAAAGTTATAAAATACAGCCTTTCGGTCGCCATAGCCGCGGCGATGGGCATATCGATGATAAGAGTCATAACAGGTATATCGGTCATGTGGTTCCTCGTGCCCGGGTATCTTATCGCCATAATCCTCTCGTTCTTCGTGCCGGATATCTACACGGCGATAGCCTTTGACTCGGGCGGCGTTGCGTCGGGTCCGATGACGGCGACATTCATGCTCCAGTTTATGATAGGCGCGTCAAAGACGCTCGGCGGCGACCCATTGAGCGACGCGTTCGGAGTTGTGGCGATAGTCGCGATGATGCCGCTGATATCAATTCAGGCGGTCGGCGTGATATATGAAAGGCGCAGGAAGCCCGCAGAGAAGGGCGAAACTTTTGCCGACGACGAGATTATCGAGCTTTGGGAGGTGCAGACAGGTTGAACTACATAATGACCGTAATAAACCCCGACGCGCTCAAGAAGCTCTCGGATATCTGCGCCCAGCTTGAGATACCGATGTCCGTCGCCCTGCACGGGCGCGGGACGGCGATAGAGAGTATGCGCGATCTGCTCGGCATCGATTCGACGGAGAAATGGATAGTCTTTTCGATTGCAGGCGAAGAAAAGACGAAAGAATACATGAACAGGCTGCGCCGCACGCTGTATATCGGCGTGCCCGGCCACGGCATCGCATGGGCTGTGCCCATCAAAAGCGTTGGAGGAGGAAAAATCTTGGCATATCTCAACGACGGGCGGCAGGATGCCCGATACACGCCCGAATTCAATTTTTCATACGAACTGATTGTCGCGATAGCCAACGAGGGGCGCACGGACACTGTTATGAACGCGGCGCGCGCTGCGGGCGCGATGGGCGGCACTGTGCTCCACGGCAAGGGTACCACCTCGCCCGAGAGCGAAAAGTTCCTCGGCGTATCGATAGCAAAAGAAAAAGAAGTTATTCTAATCGTCGCGCGCAAGGAGCAGAAAGCGGACATCATGCGCTCGATAATGACCCGCGCGGGCGCGGACACGGAGGCGGGTGCAGTCGTGTTTTCCGTCCCGGTGAGCGAGGTAGCGGGATTCGGAATGTTCGACGAAACATAAAAAATAGACTTTGGGGCGGTGCTTCGGCGCCGCCTTTTGTCATGCAAAAAAATAAACTGCGATACAATTTTAGATTTAATTTTTGATTTAATTTGTATATTGCTCATTAAAACTGCCGATATATTTGCCGTCCTGTATTTTGCCGCAAGCCGGATCGAATATGCCGAAAAATCCAACGCAAAAGTGCGATCGGCACAATTCACATAAACTTTCAACGATAGCGGAGCGTTTATGAAAGATTGTCCAACAATATTTAATGCGCAATTATATTTATGATTATATGTCAATTTTATTTTAAGCCGCATTTGCCACTCATTGCAAAATTTGAATGAAGTTTTATATAAATTGCATTTTTTGTACCGTAGTACAGCTAAATTCACTTGATTTTCTTAAATTTTTGAAACTTTTATAAATTCACTTGCATTTTTATGCGCGGTATATTAAAATATTTGGCATTGACGGCGGATATATTTTTTGTATTTATTTTGTCGCCGCAAATCGTTTTGGGAGTGATAATATGAGCTATATTGACAACATGATACTTCACGTTCAGCAGAAGAACTCGACTCAGCCGGAGTTTGTTCAGGCTGCGACGGAGGTTCTCGATTCCATTCGCCCGGTTGTCGAGGCGAACAGGACATATCAGGATTGGGCGTTGCTCGAAAGGCTCGTTGAGCCGGAGAGGGCGACGGTTTTCCGCATCTCGTGGGCGGACGACGCGGGCAAGGTTCACACAAACCGCGGCTACCGAGTCCAGTTTAACAGCGCGATAGGTCCGTACAAAGGCGGTCTGCGCTTCCACCCCTCGGTCAACATGAGCATTATAAAATTCCTCGGCTTCGAGCAGATATTCAAAA
>CAVAWW010000092.1:0-5860 GCA_963592475.1 bacterium | reverse complement strand
TTTCGAGCGGCTGAGTGCCGCTGCCGCCGAAAACATAGTCGGAGCTGATATAGACGAGCTTTGCGCCGATTTTTTCGCAGGCGAGGGCAATGTTTCTTGTGCCGTCGACATTGACCCTGCGGCAGGTGTCGCTGTCGTCTTCTGCTTTGTCGACTGCGGTATAGGCGGCGCAGTGAACGACGGCGTCGGGGCGCAGAGCGGTGATATAATCCTCCGTTGCCTTGCCGTCCGTGATGTCGAATTCTTCTCTGTCAGCGCCGACGGGTTCATCCCCGAG
Source organism: bacterium (assembly GCA_963592475.1). Classification (GTDB taxonomy): domain Bacteria; phylum Bacillota; class Clostridia; order Oscillospirales; family Acutalibacteraceae; genus CAG-177. The sequence goes on along the minus strand of CAVAWW010000092.1, from coordinate 5,583 downwards.
GGCGTTCAGGCGTTTTATAACATCGTAGCCGAGCTGTCCGTTGGCGCCTGTGACGAGTACCTTCATTGAAAAACTTCCTTTTTAATCAGTTTTTGAGGCTCTGGAGCGGAGCGGGTATGCGTCCGCCGCGCGAGATCATCTTTGCGGGGGATGCGGTGTTGAGCGGCATTATCGGACCCGAGCCGAGCAGTCCGCCGAAGTTCAGCTCCTCGCCGGCATTCTTGCCGATGGCAGGAATGAGCCTGACCGCAGTCGTCTTGGAGTTCACCATGCCGATAGCCGCCTCGTCCGCGATAACCGCCGAGAGAACTTCTGCCGTCGTGTCGCCGGGAACGACTATCATATCGAGACCGACGGAGCAGACCGCCGTCATCGCTTCAAGCTTCTCTATCTTCAGTGTGCCCGCGCGCGCGGCGTCTATCATTCCGGCGTCCTCGGTGACGGGGATAAACGCGCCGGAGAGACCGCCGACATGCGACGATGCCATCGTGCCGCCCTTTTTGACTGCGTCGTTGAGCAGGGCGAGCGCCGCTGTCGTGCCGTGAGCGCCGCACTGTTCGAGACCTATCTCTTCGAGTATGTGCGCCACGGAGTCGCCGACTGCGGGCGTGGGCGCGAGGGAGAGGTCGACTATGCCGAAAGGCACGTCAAGCCTGCGCGAAGCCTCGCTCGCGATGAGCTGGCCGAGGCGGGTTATTTTGAATGCAGTCTTTTTTATCGTGTCGGCAACGTCTGTGAGGTTGCCGTCGGGAATCTTCTTGAGGGCGCAGCGGACAACGCCGGGACCAGATACGCCGACATTTATCACGCTCTCCGGCTCGCCCGGACCGTGGAATGCGCCAGCCATGAACGGGTTATCCTCGGGCGCGTTGCAGAACACAACGAGCTTTGCAGCACCTATGCAGTTGTTGTCGGCGGTGAGCTCGGCGGTCTTTCTGATAATTTTGCCCATGAGCGCGACCGCGTCCATGTTTATGCCCGCCTTTGTCGAGCCTATATTTATGCTCGAGCAGACATGCTCGGTTCTCGCGAGCGCTTCGGGTATGCTGTTGATGAGCGCCTCGTCGCCGGGAGCGAAGCCCTTTTGAACAAGTGCCGAATATCCGCCGATGAAGTTGACTCCGACAGCCTGCGCCGCCTTTTCAAGCGTGAGCGCATATTTCACCGGGTCGCCGCCCGATGCGGCGGCAAGCATGGCGATGGGGGTAACTGCGACGCGCTTGTTGATTATCGGCACGCCGTATTCTTTTTCAATCTCGCAGCCGACCTTGACAAGATTTTCCGCCTTGCGCGCTATCTTGTCGTATACTCTGCGGCAGGAGTCATCGATGTCCTGCGAGCAGCAGTCAAGCAGGGAGATGCCCATGGTTATTGTGCGTATATCTAAGTTTTCATCCTCAATCATATGTATCGTTTCGAGAATGTCTCTTGTGTTTATCATAGTAAGGATCCTCTCAGGTGTGTAGATCAGACGTGATACATCGAGTCGAACACGTCCTCGTGCATAACATGGATATCGAGCCCGTGCTCGCGGCCGAGGCGGCTCATTATATCGGAAAATTCGGACAGCGGCACGGAGCATTTCTCCGTGTCAACGAGCATTATCATGCAGAAAAGATCCTGCAGGACGCTCTGCGTCACTTCGGTTATGTTTACATTGAGTTCCGAGCATTTTCCGGACACCTCTGCGAGGATACCGATTATGTCCTTGCCCGTAACAGTCATGACAGCTCTCATTTTTATTCTTCCTTTCCTGTGTGCTTATCAGAATTACTTATATACATCTGATATCAAGATATTCTACCATATTTTATGCCCATCCTCAATAGCAGTTGAACAATTTGAATTTTTTTGTGTTTAATACTGTTACTGGGCGGAAAAATATGTTATCATATTGTATACTTTACCGTCAGTATCATGGAGGAAGCGCGATGCCGCAAAGAATTATCGACACTCATGTTCATACCGACAACTCACCCGACGGGCATCATTCGGCGATGTATATGTGCGAATGCGCCGACATGGCGGGACTGCGGGCGATAGCCTTTACGGATCATGTCGAGGCGGATTTCTACAGACGGGATCACTATGACCGCGTGGCGCTCCAGTCGTTTATCGATGTCACAAAGGCGCGCTCGGCGTTTCGTGGGAAGCTGCTCGTCTGCGCGGGCGTGGAGCTCGGTCAGCCGATGTACGATGTCGCGACCTCGGAGGAGATACTCACGAATCTGCCCTATGATATGGTCATAGGCTCGGTGCATAATTTCCGGAATGAACAGGATTTTATGTACCTCGATTATTCCCAGTGGGATATAACCGACCTGATGAATAAATATTTTGACGAGCTTATAAAGCTCGCGCGCTGGGCGAAGTTCGATACCCTGGCGCATATGACATATCCGCTTCGGTATATCGTCGGCGAGCACGGCATACCCGTTGATATGTCGAAGTTTTCGGACAAAGTTGATGAGATTCTTTCTCTGCTCGTCAAGAACGAAAAGGCGCTCGAAATAAACACCTCGGGGCTCAGACAGAAGCTCGGCAAAACTATGCCCGAGGAGGATGTTGTCCGGCGCTTTAAACAGCTCGGCGGCGAATTTGTGACCGTCGGCTCGGACGCTCACTATGCAAAGGATATAGGCGCGGGAGTCGATGTCGGCATGGAGATAGCGCAGCGCAGCGGATTCGACTGCGTTACGCTGTTCCAGAACCGCCAGCCCGTGCAAATTCCGATAGAGTAAAAAGAGAGGTGCAGTCATGAAGATCGAACTCAGGGCAAACGCAAAAATAAATCTCTTTCTCGACATTCTGGCAAAACTGCCGAACGGCTATCATTCGCTGTTCATGGTTATGCAGTCGGTCTCGCTTGCGGACACGGTGACTGTGCAGGAGAACGGCGAGGGTATCATCCGCCTTACCTGCTCCGAGCCGGCTCTGCCGACCGACAGCAAGAACATAGCCTACCGCGCGGCGCAGGCTTTTCTCGAAGAAGCCGGGCTCAGCGGCAGGGGAGTTGACATACACATTGAAAAAAATATTCCGTTTGAAGCGGGTCTTGCCGGCGGAAGCGCGGACGGCGCGGGAGTTATAGTCGGACTCGACAGGCTTTTCGGGACGGATATGGGCACGCAGAAGCTCTGCGATATCGGGCTGAAAATCGGCAGCGATGTACCTTTCTGCATCGCGGGCGGCACTATGCTCTCCCAGCACACGGGCGGCATACTTTCGCATCTTCCGCCGCTCAAAAGCTGCTTCGTCGTGCTCGCAAAGCCCGCAACGGGTGTCTCGACCGCACGCGCCTACGGCGATTTTGATTCCGCGAGCTTCATATATCATCCGAACAAGGTCGGCATGCTCGATGCCGCGGCGAATGCCGATTTTGAGGGCATCTGCCGCCAGGCGGGCAATGTTTTTGAACAGACTATAGAAGTGCCGGAGCGCGTGAGAATAAAGAGCATCATGCGCCGCCATGGCAGTTCGCTCGCGCAGATGAGCGGAAGCGGTCCGACCGTTTTCGGACTGTTCGAGTCGGAGAGCGATGCTGAAAAATGCCGCGCCGAGCTCGAAAAGAGCGGACTCGTCAAGAGCGTCCACCTGTGCAAAACCGCCGATAAAGGCGTTGAAACAGTAAATGAGGAGTAAAGCTTGTTAGCTTTACACGGGTTCTTCAGATAAAAAGCCAAGACAGCGGACAGATTGCTCTGTTCGCTGTCTTGGCTTTTGGAGAATAACAATGAAAAACGTTTGAAAGTATTCAGAAAAACTACTTTCAAACGTTTGTGTTTATATGTTGAATGTGAAGTTGCAAAGACGCTTCTCAGTGCCGTTGAGCTTGTACTTGTAATCCTCTGTGCCGCGGGTGAAGTCGATGCATTTTATCTCATGGTTACCTGCAAATCTTGTGACAAGGTTGTAACAAGCCAGAAAACCGGGCGAAAATTCTTTAAATTTTTCCGAAAAACTGTTCTGCATTACATAGTATGTATCTTTGTCTTTGAGTCCGCACAGATACCCTGCGACCTCTCCGTTTATTCTGATGAGAAGAAGCCACGATGAAGAAAGTGTTTTCAGCGCGGTAAAAACGCAGTTATGCCTTGCTTCGTTATTCTTGTGCGCGCACGTCCATATGAATTTCTTTATGCTGAATTTGCCGTCAAGTCCGTTCTTTTTTATAAAGCGGTCATTATGTATGTCGTGCATAACTTTTTCGGTTGTCTTGTCCGGTATGGTGTCACACATCGTTATTTCACATTCAAAGCCGTTTTTCGCCAACCTGTTATAGGCGGTTCTGATGTTCTGGCGCGTGTTTTTAGAGAGCGATTTGTAGTATTCGTCAGCGTTAACGGGGTTATCAACAAATACAGCGGTCTCACCGTCTCTGTTAATAAGCTCAAAGTGATCTGTAACATATCCAGCGAGTGAAGATTTTTCGGGTATGTTATTGAGCCGCAACTCTATCCCGCTGTATTTTTCATGTATGAAGCTGAAAATTTCATCCGCGGCTTCGTCGCTCCACTTATTATAGATAAAGTTGAGATAGTCAGAATAGGACTTTTCGCCGAGTATACAAATACCGCTCATCATCGAATAAAAACGGAGATTTAACGATTTTGCTTGCACAACAAGCGGTGCAATCATGTCAACTTCTCCGCCACTGTTCAAATGGCAGACAAACACTGGTTCCCAGAATATGTATCTGAGAAACTTTTCCTTTATGTCTTTGAGGAGTAGTAAAGACCAGTCATAGGTTTGAAACGAAGTCATTTCACCGCCGATTTCGAGCCTTTTCCAATCATTTTCTATTTTTGAAAGATTGTTAATAAAATATTCCTTTATCATCATTACGCCCCCCACAGCTTTTCTTCATTCCTTATTGTAAAATATAATCTGGGAGTTGTCAATAGCGGAGAAATAAAATGCAGAGAGCCCACAATATCAACTGTGAGCTCTCTGCATTTTTGGAGAATAACAATGAAAAAACCGGAAAAGTTTGTGGTTGTCTTGATTATACGCCCTGAGCGCCGACCATTTCATAGTGCGGCTGGGCTTCCTGAGGGATCATGCGATAGATTTTGCCGTTGTCGTCAACATCGACCATGCTTATCTGGATATCCGGCACAAGGGTGTGCAGGGCGGAGACGAAATGCGTGCTCCTCTCTTTCGGGAATCCGGTGACGATGTCAACAGCGCCTTTCTTTTTGGCGATGACTGCGGCGAGGATAGCCGGACTGTCGTTAAAATATACGCTCATCTGCGCGTTTTCATTTTTTGCGCATTCGTACAGATCTTCAAGCACTGCGGGATCGGGGCTGAATCCGTCCCTCTCGTGGAACACGCTGAGAACTTCGAGCGGCACTCCGTACTGCTGCGCTATCAGCGACCCGGAACGGATCAGCTGTTCGCATTTGCTCTGCGGAGTTACACAGACGAGAACGCAGTTTTTGCTTTTCATCTTGCTGATGTCCTTTCGTAGTTGGTAGCCGTCTGGCTTTTCTTCCCTCTCACTACACTGACATAATAACATCCGATTGTGTACTGAATAGTAAAAATTCATTAAATCAAAGTAAAGAAAATTTGTACGAA
>CAVAWW010000091.1:0-6043 GCA_963592475.1 bacterium | reverse complement strand
TTCTCGATTCCGAGATCGGTCAGGAACATCTCGCGCTCCTCTTTTTCGAGCGAGGCTATCTCAGCTTCAAGCTCCGCGCAGATCGGCAGAACCTCCGAGCCCTCTGCGGCGGCTATTTCTTTGACCGCGAGATAGTGGCGGTTTGTATCAATATTGTTTGCAAAATCGTTTTCACTCATGTTGCAGGCATATATTACCGGCTTCGCGGTGAGCAGGGCGATCTGAGCCAAAAATTCGCGCTCGTTCTCGTCGCACTCGACATTTCTCGCGGGCACTTCGCTCTCAAGCTCGGTTTTGAGTCTCTTGAGGAACTCGAGCTCGGCGGCTGCGGATTTGTCGTTTCTCGCCTGCTTTGCGACTCTGTCTATTCTGCGCTCGACCATCTCGAGGTCGGAGAGGATGAGCTCGAGGTTTATCGTCTCGATGTCTCTCTTCGGGTCGATAGTCGCGTCAACATGGACAATGTCGTCGTCCTCGAAGCAGCGAACAACATGTATTATCGCGTCGACCTCTCTTATATGCGAGAGGAACTTGTTGCCGAGACCTTCGCCTCTCGATGCGCCGCGCACAAGACCCGCTATGTCAACGAATTCAATCGTCGCGGGAGTTATCTTGTCCGGGTGATACATCTCGGCGAGCTTGTCCAACCGCTCGTCCGGCACTGCGACCACGCCGACATTCGGCTCGATGGTGCAGAACGCATAGTTCGCGGACTGTGCGCCCGCGTTTGTGATGGCGTTGAAAAGTGTGCTCTTGCCGACATTCGGCAGACCTACTATTCCTAATTTCATTTCAAATGACATCCTTTATTTTGATTGATATTCATTTAATTATAACCTTTAGCGGACAAAAAAACAACCGCAACCGCGCTTTTATCAATAAAAAATTGCAAAATCTTCGCCCATGGTGTACAATAATCCCATAAGAAACTACCGGAGGCAGATATTTTGGATCTTTCGCGCTTTTCAAGAAGTGAAATGCTCATAGGCGAGGAGTCGGCCGATAAACTGAGCTGCTGCCATGTCGCGGTGTTCGGACTCGGCGGCGTCGGCTCTTATACTGTTGAGGCACTCGCCCGCGCAGGAGTCGGCGAGCTGACCGTTATTGACAATGACGAGGTTGCGATTACTAATATCAACCGCCAGCTATACGCCCTCTCTTCGACAGTCGGCATGAAAAAAACTCAAGTCGCAGCCGAAAGAATAAAGGATATAAACCCCGACTGCAAGGTGAATATTATCGACGGGTTCTATCTCGAAGAAAATTCAGCGGATTTCTTCGAGAACCGCTATGACTATATGGCTGACGCGGTCGATACCGTTCAGGCAAAGCTGTCGTTAGCCGTCGAATCGCAGAGGCGTGGGATACCGCTGATATCATGCATGGGCACGGGAAATAAGCTCGATCCGACGCTTTTTCGGGTCTCCGATATCACAAAAACTTCGGTTTGCCCGCTGTGCCGTGTGATGCGCCGCGAGCTGAAGGTCAGAGGCATAAGTCACCTGAAAGTCATCTGGTCGCCCGAGCAGCCGATAAAGCCGAACGAGACCGCCGAAGTGACCTCGCGCAGGGCACTGCCCGGGAGCATATCGTTTGTTCCGCCCGTTGCAGGCATGATAATGGCGGGCGAGATAATCAAAGATCTGATAAAATAACGTAAAGTAATATGACTTTACACTTCCCCGAGAGGAGATAAGTATGAAGAAAAAAATTATCCGCGCCGCGGCGGCGATACTTGTGCTGACTGTCGCGCTTTCTTTCGCATTCGGCGGCTGTTCAAACAAAAAGGACGGCGGGGACGAGACAACTACCATGCCGCCCGAGGCGGTCGAGGCGGTGCAGACCCTCAAACTGCCCTATTCAAAGGGCGACAAGCTAAATCCCTTTACGGCAACAAGTATGCTCAATCAACAGCTGATGCCGCTTATCTATGACGGATTGTTCGCACTCGACAAAAATTATAATCCTCAGCCGCTTCTCGCGTCGAATTACAGCCGCAGCGGTCGAACCCTGACGGTATCTCTTGCGTCTGCAAAGTTCTCGGACGGTTCGAGCGTCTCGGCTTCCGATGTTGTCGCCTCGTTTGAGAGCGCGAAGAAATCGCCCGCATATAAAACTCAGCTTGCGAATTTCAGCAGCACAAAGGTCAGCGGGAACAGCGTCGTGTTTTCTCTCGCCGATGACGATCCGTATGCCGTCAACTGTCTGACCTTTGCTGTCACAAAGGGCGGTTCGACCGAGGACGGTGCAGCCGGCAGAGGCAGATACACATATTCTTCGGAAAACGGCGTCGGCTATCTCAAAGCGAGCAGCGCGCGCGGCAACTTCTCGCCGAAGAAAACGAGCATCACTCTCTATGATGTCAAAGACTTGAGCATGCTCAAATATACCCTCGCCATCGGCAATATAAGCTTCGCTTTTGACGATCTGCGCGGAGGCGCTTATACCCGCTATTCCGCGTCGGTCGCAGATATCCTGATGAATAATTTAGTCTATCTCGCTTTTAATAAGAGCAGCTCCGCGCTCTCATCCGAGAAGGTGCGTCAGGCGGTGGCGCTTGCCATTGACAGGGCGAAGCTCGCCGACGAGTCGTTCCAGGGTCACGCAAAAGCGGCGTATACTCCGTTCAACCCCGACTGGAATGTTATCTCCGGCAAAGATTATACAGTCAAAACCGACCTCGAAGCGGCGGGAAAGCTGCTCGACGAGGCGGGATATACTTCAAAAAATGACGCCGTGCGCGCGGACGCAAGCAAAAAGCAGCTCTCGCTGAAAATAGTTGTCAACAAAGATAACGGCTTCAAATCGGCGGCGGCGCAGAGCATAAAAGAGATGCTTGAAAAGCTCAAAATCTCCGTCACCGTCAGCGCGCTGAGCGAAAAAGATTACCGCTCGGCGGTCGCGTCCGGCAAATATGATATGTATATAGGCGAGGTCAAGCTCACCGAGAATATGAGCCTTTCGCCGCTTCTCAAGAGTGGCGGCAGCGTGACTTACGGCATCAACACTTCGGGCGCCGCGAGCACTGCGTATTCGGCGTTTCTCGCAGGCTCGTCCGATGTGAACACATTTATAGATGCGTTCAATGCCGATATGCCGTTCGTCCCGCTTTGCTACCGTTCCGGGCTTGCGATATACACGCGCACGCTGAAATACGGCAACGCGAATCATGCTAACGATGTCTATGCCGATATCGATTCGTGGGATTTCCATTGACAGCAGAAAATCAAACAGGGCTTCCGATTTTTTACGGAAGCCCTGTATTTTTTATATTATTGCGTCCTCGGGGTCGGGGTCGCTGCCCGTGAGTATCGCGTCGGCGCACTCGTTTAGCTTTCTGAACAGCGAATTGCTTTTCATTATCCGCGAGGGGATTGATATCGTCCCGGTGACGAGGCGGTAGTATGCGCTGTCCCTGTCGGCTTTGTTCATGCCGCCGTCGAGGAACGAGAGCAGGACATTGTGAACAATGTCGATAACTTTCATGTCCGCGAGCTCCTCGGCGTCCTCTTTGCGGAGAACCTTGCCGAAGGTCAAGCGATTCACTTTTTTGTAGAAGCTCATCACATCGGATTCGAGCAGCAGCTTTGCAATCGGCTTTGCTATCGGGCGCAGCGCGGATATCTTCTTGCCGTTCGCGCCGAGCGCGTCGAGCCTTTTGCCGAACTCTTCGCGGCTAACGAGTATGCCCTTGAGCGGCAGGTCTATCATTTGCACCGCGTGCGCTTTCAAAAACTCCTGCGCGTCGTCTGTGCCCTCGAAGCTCTCAAGATGCTCCGTGACTATGTGCAGACGGTTGTCGTCCGTTACAGTGACATTGACTATCGGCGCGGGATAGCCGCACAGCGAGCCTATGTTCACTTCCGTTATCGGATTTCCCGAGGGTGATATAAATGTATCTATTCTCTGAATATGCGAGTGACCGACGAACATATAGCGAAGACCTGCGTCCGCTAATTTTGCGGCAACCTCTTCGCGGTCGCCAACGCAGTGGCCGCTCGTGATGAACGGGTGGATGTGCGCGATGAGCAGGTGATGCTCCATGCCGATCATCAGCTGACCGTCCTCTTTTGCATTGCGTATCTGTTCCTCGACCCACGCCATGTGGTCGGGGGTGTAGCCAGCGCGTCCCTTGCCGTTCTGGTCATCGTTGAGCGCGAGCAGACGGACTCCGTCGGCAATCTGCGCGACATATGAGTATATGCCGAGATGCGTCTTGTATGAACTTATCGCGCGGTCGAGCCCGAATTCGCGATAGAATTCGCTCAGCTCCTCGTGCGGGACTGTCTCAACATCGTTTGTGACTTCGCCGCCCGTGAATCTGCGCGGATTCTCGTCACAGCACCAGTCGTGCGTCGCGGTTATGACATATACGGGAACATGCTTTTGAAGCTCGCGCAGCTTTTCGCGGAACTCCTCGTGGCATATGCGCTCGCCGTCGTCGGATAAATCTCCGGCTATCATCACTGCGGCGGGCGGGTCTTCGAGTATCTTCTCAAAAGCCGCGTCGATTATCGCGCCCGTCTCCTCGAGGCACTTCTGATCCGAGCCGCTGCGGTAGGCATATGCCTCGCCGCCGTCGGACAGGGTGCGCGAGAAGTGGTGGGTATCGGCTATGAAAACGAAGCGTGGGTTCATTTTGTCTCTCCTGCGCTCTGCATCTCGGCGGCAGTCTCAGCTGCTATCGATGCGCGGCGTTCGGCGATGTCGGACATCATCTTTCTGTGTCCCTCGCCGGTGATGTTATAGAAGTGTATAGGTATGAGCATGAGCAGATAGCCTATTGCGGGGACTATCGTTGTCATTGCGAACAGCGCGAGATTGGTGTTGTGGTTCTGGATCAGTGAGCCCTCTGTGTGGCTGACATAGCCGACAACGCCGAGAATGGCGATGCCGATAGACGAAGCGAAGGTGTTCTCAATCTTTCCCGTGAAGCTCATTATCGAGAGCATGATGCCCTCAACGCGGCGGCCTGTTTTCCATTCAATATAGTCGACCGTCTCTGCCTCCATCTCTTTCTGCATGAGGTTCTTGAACTCAAGCGGGATGGTGGTAAGACCCGTGAAGAGAATAACAAGAATAGCCGTGAATATCGAAGCGGATTCGCCCGCGGGCTTGTTGATAAGACCGCCGTAGGTGGTCAGCGCGAAGAGCAGGTGGAGCACTATTGCAGAGACACAGCAGATCTGGAAGAATCTGCGTGAGTCCGCGCGCTTGCCGAGCTTTTCGACTATCTTGGGCACGAGTATACCCGCGAGCAGGAAGCCCGGGAATTTGATAACGTCTATAAAGACGTTGTATTTTCTGTTGAAAAGAAGGTCGGCGACAAAGTAGAACGAAATCTGCTCGGGTATCTTGCAGATAAGGAAGAAGATATTTGCAAAGAAGAGCATGAGCAAAGGACGGTTCTTGAACAGGAGCGCGAAGCACTCCTTGACGCTCGGCGTGTCGGACTGGTGCTGGGCGCGCTCGTGTGTGTTGTGATATGTAAGGCGCGTGAGCACGACTATGAACACGGCGGAGATTATCGCGGAGGTAAGATACGCCTGCGGGGTGTGATCCTTGAAATAGGGGAGCAGAGCAGCACCCGCGACGAAAACCTGCGGCAGAGCGCCGACGACGGAGCGGGTTATTGAGCTGACTCCGAAGAGCTTCGTTCGCTCGATTCCGCTCGGGGTTATCGAAAAGGCGAGAGCGCCCATCGGGATATCAAACGCCGTGTAGGTGACGTCGAGCATGACGAAAAGGAAGGTAGTGTAAATAATGTTGAAAACGGGGCTCGCGTTTGCGCTGCCGACGAAGAACAGCACCATGACGAGCGAAACGAACAGCGGCGCCCATTTGATATAGGGTCGCATCTGACCGTCCTTCGTTCTCGTTTTGTCAACGATAACGCCCATCATCGGGTCGTTTATCGCGTCGAAGATGCCGCAGAAAAATCTGATCTTTGACGCAACGCCCATGGGGTTCGGGAGCTTTTTGAAAAGAACGTCGGTCAGGAAGAAGTTTATGTACTTCGAGCTGGTCATGCTCGTGTTCATGC
>CAVAWW010000090.1:0-6062 GCA_963592475.1 bacterium | reverse complement strand
TGTGTGGTAACTACATTCTACACTATAGTTAGCGTGTTGTCTCTCTTCTTTTTTTGCGGTGTTGCACTTCAAATTATAATCTGCCCACCTCCCTTTACACAAGGGAGGCTTTGATTTCGGCGAAGCCTCCAAACCGGGTTTATCGACACTCTGAAGCGAACGAAGCTCGCCCTTACGGTCAGTAAGATAAACTTTTGCAAAGATTTCGTGCCGCTTACGCGGCGGCGGTGCATCGAGTCAGCTCACCTATATGGACTCCCAAATAGATTTTGCTAAAAATCCAAGCTTGCTCTTTATACCCCACGCCGCTAAAACATTTTATCATCTTAATCAAAAAATCCGCTGTATCAAATATTTGATACAGCGGATAATTTTTTATATTTTACACTCCGAACTGGCTGGCGTAGAGTCCTCTGTAGAAGCCGTTCTGCGCGAGCAGCTGTTCGTGCGTGCCCTGCTCGACTATCGTGCCGTTGTTCATAACCAAGATAACATCGGCGTCGCGGATGGTCGAGAGCCTGTGCGCAATAACGAAGCTCGTTCTGCCGTTCATCAGCGCGTTCATCGCCTTTTGTATATGCACCTCTGTGCGCGTGTCGACGGAGCTTGTCGCCTCGTCGAGGATGAGCACCGACGGGTTCGCGAGAATGGCGCGGGCTATCGTCAGAAGCTGGCGCTGACCCTGCGAGATGTTCTCGCCGTTCTCTTCGAGCATCGTCTCGTAGCCGTCGGGCAGAGTGCTGATGAAGTGGTGAACCCTTGCCGCCTTTGCCGCGTCAATAACCTCTTCGCGCGAGCAGCCTTTACGCCCGTAGGCTATGTTCTCCATTATCGTGCCCTCGAACAGCCATGTGTCCTGGAGCACCATGCCGAATACGCTGCGCAGATTTTCGCGCGGTATCGAGCGTATATCGTGCCCGTCGAGAAGAATCTCGCCTTTATTGACATCATAGAAGCGCATGAGCAGGTTGACGAATGTCGTCTTGCCCGCGCCCGTCGGCCCGACTATCGCGACGAGCTGACCCGGATCGACCTTCAGATTCATGTTTTCTATAAGCGGCACTTCGGGAGTGTAGCTGAAGCTGACATCTCTGAATTCAACTTCGCCCTTGGGCTCTTCTATCCTGGTGTCGTAGCAGTCCGCGCACTCGTCTGGCTCATCGAGCAGGTTGAACACGCGCTCCGCACTCGCGAGCGAGGATTGAAGATTGTTCGCGATGTTGCCGATGCTGACGAGCGGCTGCATGAAGAGCTTTGAATAAGTGAAGAAAGTTGTTATGTCGCCGAGAGAGAAAGTTCCCCTTATGACATACACGCCGCCTATGACGCAGATAAGCACATAGGCTATGTTGCTGACGAAATTTAATATCGGTCCGATTATGCCGGAGATGAACTGCGCCTTGTACCCGGCTTTTGCGAGGCTGACATTTATATCGTCGAACTCGTCTATCGCCTGCTCCTCGTGGTCAAAGACTTTGATGAGCGTGTGGCCGGTGTACATCTCTTCGATGTGACCGTTTATGTTGCCCGTCTCGTCCCACTGGCGGCGGAAGTACCGCTTTGAGCGCTTTGAGATAAGAGATATCACAATAAGGCTCGGTGGGAGCACGGAGAGCGTGATGAGCGTTAACTGCCAGCTGACATAGAACATCAGCGCGAGCATGCCGATGAAGCTCACCGCAGAGGTGATTATCTGAATAAGATTGTTCTGCAGGGTGTTGCTGATATTGTCTATATCGTTCATCATCTTGCTGAGGATATCGCCCTTCGAGTGCGAGTCGATATAGCTCAGCGGCAGGTGGGTCAGCTTGTCGTTGACCTTGTCGCGCAGATCGCGCACGACGGACTGCGTGACGCCCGCCATGATATAGTGCTGAACATAGCTGAGCACCGCGCTCAGACCGTAGATACCGAGAATGGTCAGCAGGATTTTCTGTATCTTTGAAAAGTTTATCTCGCCGCCCGAGAGCTTTATATCCGCCTGCTCTTTTATCGCGTCGACTATATCGCCGAGAAACATCGGTCCCGTGACGGTCAGCACCGTGCCGATAACGCCCGCTATGAGCACGACAATCATGCCGGGGACGAACGGCTTCAAGAGCGGCATGAAGCGCGAGACGGTCTCTTTGAAATTCTTCGGCTTCTCGCCGGGGCGGCGGTTGCCGCCGGAATACCCGCTGTATTTCTTTCTCGATTGCGATGTGCGCTTTCTTTTCAGAGGTGATCTTCTGCTCATGCGAGTTCCTCCTTTGAAAGCTGGGATTGGGCAATTTCGCGGTAGACCGTACAATTTTCGAGCAGCTCGCGGTGAGTGCCGATACCCGCGACTTTGCCCTCGTCGAGCACGATTATGCGGTTCGCGTCGATTATCGTTCCGACGCGCTGGGCGACGATTATCTTTGTTATATCCGGCATCCTCTCGCGCAGAGCCTTGCGGAGCTTCGCATCGGTTGAGAAATCGAGTGCCGAGAAGCTGTCGTCAAAAACATATATCTCAGCCTTTCTTATCAGCACGCGCGCTATCGCGAGGCGCTGGCGCTGACCGCCGGAAAGGTTCTTGCCGTTTTGCGAGAGCTCGCTGTCGAGTCCGTCCGGCATAGCTCTGACAAAGTCTGCCGCCTGCGCGGTTTCGAGCGCCTCCCACATCTCTTCTTCTGTCGCGTCTGGCTTGCCCATGCGCAGGTTGTCGGCGACGGTGCCGCTGAACAAAAATGCGCTCTGCGGAATAAAGCCTATTTTCTCGTGGAGGGTACGCATAGACATATTTTTTATATCCACGCCGTCAATGAGAATCCTGCCGCCCGAAACATCGTAGAATCGGGGGATAAGATTGACGAGAGTCGATTTGCCCGAGCCGGTCGAGCCGATAACGGCGGTAGTCTCGCCGGGCATGGTCTTGAAAGATATGCGCGAAAGTATCGGCGAATCGGCACCCGGATAGCTGAAGCTCACGCAGTCGAACTCAAGCTCGCTGCGGCGGTCTGCGTCGGGGGTTATCGGATGCTCGGTCTCCTTTATCATCGGGACGAGGTCGAGCACCTCGTTGATTCTCTTTGCGGATATCTCCGCTTTCGGGAGCATCACGAACAGCGACGCCGCCATGGAGACCGCGTAGATTATCATTATCATATAGACCATGAACGCCTGCAGATCGCCGACGGTGTTCGCTATCTGCACGCTGTCCGCGACGGCGTCGAGCGCGTCTATCTGATCCGCCGCCATCTTGAGGAGAATGGCGACTATGACATAGCAAAGAAGCGTTGCGAGCGGAATAAGGAACGCGAAAATTCGATTTATCTTGAGCATGAGTCCGGTCAGATCGTAGTTTGCCTTTCTGAACTTCTCGTCCTCATATTCCGAGCGGTTGAACGCGCGGATAACTCTGATTCCGCTGAGCTTTTCGCGCAGGATGAGATTGAGTCTGTCGGTCTTTTTCTGCGCCTTGTCGAACATCGGCAGAACCTGCTTTGCGACGACGAGGGCGATAACCAAAATTATCGGAATAGCGATGAACATGACGGTCGAGAGCCTCTTATTCAGCGTGAACGCCATAAACGCGCCGCCGACCATGACTATCGGCGCGCTGATAATAATGCGGATCATCATCAGGATCATGTCCTGAATCTGGCGGATGTCGTTTGTCGTTCTCGTTATCAGCGAGGGCGTGCCTATCTTATCTATATCGCACTGGCTCAGCGACTCGACCTTGACGAACAGCGCGCGGCGAAGCGACAGACCGAAGCAGGCGGAAACCTTTGAGGAATAGTAGCTGCCCGCAACAGCTGCGCCTATCGCGATAGCGGAGAGCACCGCCATAACGCCGCCGATGAGCTGAACAGTGCCCATGCGGCCGTCGCCGATGCCGGTGTTTATCATCAGAGCCATCATCGCGGGCAGAATCAGCTGCATAAGATTGTTGAACAGCGAGAAAAACAGCGCCGCCACGGTAGCTCCCATATACGGTTTTAGAAATTTAACTATCTTTGTCACGAAGCGCGATACCTCCGTCTGTCGAAAAAAGATATAATTATAATTTATTTTATCATTGAAATGTGAACGGTTCAATAACTTTGGTAAACTTTCGGCGATAAATTGAATATATATTGCACGGACTCAATAAAAAAGGGGAGAAAATATGGACTGGTATTCGATGAGCGCCGCAGACGCGGTCGGCAAGCTCGGCAGCAGCGTTGACAGGGGCTTGAGCTCGCGCGAAGCGGAGAAGCGGCTCGGGCGGGACGGCGAAAACATACTGCGCGGCAAAAAGAAGAAAAGTATCGTCGCGGAATTTTTCGAGCAGTTCAAAGATTTCACCGTGATAGTCCTGCTCATAGCGAGCGGAGTGTCGTTTGCGACCTCGTTTTTAGAGGAGCACGGCGATTTCGCCGACCCGATAATGATACTGATAATAGTTATCCTCAACGCCGCAGTCGGGGTCATTCAGCAGCGGCGCGCGGAGCATTCGCTCGAGGCACTGAAAAGTATGTCCGCGCCGACGGCGGCAGTCATAAGAGACGGAAAAGAGACAAAAATCCCTGCATCGGAAGTTGTTCGCGGGGATATTATAGAAGTCCGTGCGGGCGATCTCGTCCCCGCCGATGCTCGGCTGATATCTTCGCATTCGCTGTCGGCTCAGGAGAGTGCGCTGACGGGCGAATCCATGCCGTGCGAAAAAGACGCTCTCTGCCGCATTCCGGACGGAAGTCCGCAGGCGGAGCTCAAAAATATGATATTTTCGTCCTCAGTTATAACCGCAGGTCACGCCAGGGCGGTCGTGACTCAGACGGGCATGGACACGGCGGTCGGGAAGATAGCGCACCTTCTGAATACCGAGGACGAACCGACAACGCCGCTGCAAATAAAGCTCGCGAAGATAGGTAAAGTCCTCGGCATCGGCGCGCTGGCGATATGTGCGCTGATATTCGTGCTCAGCATCCTACGCGGCATGGGCGTGCTCAGCGCGTTCATGCTCTCTGTCAGTCTTGCCGTTGCGGCTATCCCCGAGGGACTGCCCGCGGTCGTCACCGTTGTGCTCTCGCTCGGAGTGCAGAAGATGGCGAAGAGCAACGCGGTCATACGCCGCCTGCCCGCAGTCGAGACGCTCGGCGCGGCGACATATATCTGTTCGGATAAGACAGGTACGCTGACTCAGAACAAAATGACCGTCACTGCCGCCTGCTCGCCGTCGGGCGAAATTCAGCTGACCGGCGAAGAGGCAAAAAAGCTTTTCTCGCTCGCCGCGCTCTGCTGCGACGCAAAATACGAGGGCAAGGGCAAGGTGTCCGGCGAGCCGACAGAGGCTGCGATAGTCGCGGCGGCGGAGCGATCCGGTACCGATACGGCGAAGCTCAATCGCCAAAAGCCCAGAACCGATGAAATACCGTTCTCGTCCGAGCGAAAGATGATGTCCGTCGCGATAAGAGACGGGGACAAAATAATAACGGTCGCAAAGGGCGCGCCCGATGTGCTGATAAAAAAGTGTTCCGATATAATATTAAACGGAACGAAAAGCCCGCTGACTTCGGCTCGGCGCGAAAAAATACTGAATCTCAATGCCTCTCTTGCCGAGCGGGCATTAAGAGTCATCGCCGTCGCCACGGGCGAGACAAACGGGGGAAAAATAAGCGAGACGGGGCTGACATTCTGCGGGCTTATCGGCATGGAGGACCCGCCGCGCGAAGAGGCGTATGAAGCGGTCAAAACCTGCCGCCGCGCGGGGATAACGCCGGTCATGATAACCGGCGACCACGCGGGCACCGCCTGCGCCACGGCGAAAAAGCTCGGCATACTCTCGCGCTCCGGCGAGTGCCTGACGGGCGCGCAGATAGACAAAATGGGCGAAAATGAATTCGCGCGCGCCGTGCGCTCCTGCCGCGTATATGCGCGTGTGACGCCCGAACACAAAGTGCGGATAGTCAAGGCTCTGCGAGCCCACGGCGAGGTTGTTGCGATGACCGGCGACGGAGTCAACGACGCGCCCGCATTAAAGGCCGCCGATATCGGCTGCGCCATGGGCAAGGGCGGCACGCAGGTGGCGCAGAACGCCGCCGACATGATTCTGA
>CAVAWW010000089.1:0-6231 GCA_963592475.1 bacterium | reverse complement strand
TAATATAAAATAGTCAGAAACGGAGAAAATAATATAACCAGATGAAATACACGGTGGACTTGAACGACCGCCCGGTCTATTTGCAGATTTACAGACAGCTCAGGGAGGATATAGTCGGCGGAGCGTTCGCTTACGGCAGCAAACTGCCGTCAAAGCGGCTGCTCGCGGAAGAGCTCGGGGTGAGCACGATAACGACAGAGCACGCATATGATTTACTCTGCGAAGAGGGCTACGCTCAGGCGCGCGAGAGAAGCGGATATTTTGTTGTTTTCCGCCGTTCTGACGGCTTTGCGGCATCCGACAGCAGACCGCCAGAGCCGATGCGAGGAAAAAATATCGAACACAGCAAGCCCGAGTTTTCGTTGTCGCTGCTCAGCCGGACGATGCGCAAAGTTATTGCAGACTGCGGAGACGAGATACTTGAGCGCTCGCCGCACTCGGGGCGCATTGAACTGCGCGACGCACTGCGGCAATATCTCGCGAGAAACCGCGGAATATCGGTTGACACGGATCAGATAATCGTCGGTTCGGGTGCGGAATATCTTTACGGGCTGATAGTCGACCTGCTCGGCAGGGACAAAACATACGCGATAGAGTCGCCGTCATATGAAAAAATCGAGCAGGTATACAGGGCGGCGGGAGTCAGATATGAGCTTCTCCCCCTCTCGGACGACGGCATAGACGGAGCGGCGCTGAGCGGCAGCAAGGCAGATGTTCTGCACACGACTCCATATCGGAGCTTCCCGACTGGGGTCACTGCGTCCGCATCGAAGAGATATGAATACATCAACTGGTCCTCGTCGGGCAACAGATTCATTGTGGAGTCTGATTACGACTCCGAGTTTTCGGTCTCACAGAAGCCTGCGGACACGCTTTTTGTGCTCTCAGACCGCGACAATGTAATATATCTCAACACATTTTCAAAAACCATATCGCCCTCGCTGCGTGTCGGCTACATGGTTCTGCCGAAAAGGCTCGTCAAGACATTTGAAGAGCGGCTCGGGTTCTATTCCTGCACCGTGCCGACATTCGAGCAATTGGTGTTGACCGAACTTCTGAACAGCGGCGACTTCGAGCGGCACATAAACAGAGTCAGGCGTGCAAAGCGCAGAGAACTAAATAAGACATAAAAAATCGGCGGCAAGGTCAATCCCCTGCCGCCGATTTATTTATTATTTATTTGTCTTTTATCTTCAGCATTGCGCGCATGGCGTTGAGCACAGCGAGGATTAGAACTCCGACATCGCCGAAGACCGCTATCCACATATCCGCGATACCGAACGCGCTGAGCACGAGGATAATCACTTTGACCGCGAGCGCGATCCAGATATTCTCGTTGACGATGCGCATAGTCTTTCTGGCTATCTTTATCGCCGTCGGGAGCTTTGAGATCTTGTCATCCATGAGGACGATATCCGCCGACTCGATCGCGGCGTCGCTGCCCATTGCGCCCATCGCAATACCGACATCGGCTCTTGTGAGCACGGGTGCGTCGTTGATGCCGTCGCCGACGAACGCGACCTTGTTGCCCTCGCCGAGCAGCTCTTCAACGCGCTCAACCTTCTGCGACGGAAGCAGTTTTGCATGGACTGCGCTGAGTCCGAGCTGCTTGCCGACCGCTTCGGCGACGCGCTCATTGTCACCCGTAAGCATAACGGTGTTCTTGATGCCGAGCTCCTTGAGCTTCGCTATCGCGTCTGCGGAGTCGGGCTTTATCTCATCGTTGATAACGATATGTCCGAGATACTGCGCGCCCTCGCTGATATGAATAACGGTGCCTGCCATATGGCACTCATGCCACTTGGCTCCCGCCATGTCCATGAGCTTGCCGTTGCCGACAAAGTAGGTCTTGCCGTCGATAACAGCCTCAAGACCCATGCCTGCGTGCTCGGTTATCTTGCCGATGCGGCTCTTGTCTATATGACCCTTATGCGCCGCGACTATCGACTCGCCGACCGGGTGAGTTGAATAGCTCTCCGCCGCGGCGGCAACATCGAGAAGATGCGCCTCGGTGATATTTTCGGGATGAATGGCATTGACCGCGAATGTGCCTTTTGTCAGCGTTCCGGTCTTGTCGAACACGACTGTGTCGATCTTCGAAAGGGTTTCCATATAGTTGGCGCCCTTTATAAGTATGCCGTCACGCGAAGCTCCGCCGATGCCGCCGAAGAAGGACAGCGGGACGGAAACGACCAGCGCGCACGGGCACGAGACAACGAGGAAGGTAAGCGCGCGCTCGATCCATGTGCTCCAAAGGCTCCATGTGCTGTGAGTGCCCATAAGCATGGTGACAAGCGGCGGTACAATCGCGAGCACAACGGCGCCGATGACGACACAGGGAGTATACCAGCGCGAAAAGCGAGTGATGAAGTTCTCGGCTCTCGCCTTTTTCTCCGAGGAGTTTTCAACGAGTTCGAGAATCTTCGCGACCGTGCTCTCCTCAAAGCGGCTCTGCGTTCTGACGTGGATAACGCCGGAAAGATTTATCGTTCCGCTCGTCACTCTGTCGCCGACCGTCTTGTCTGCGGGCAGGCTCTCGCCTGTCAGGGCGGCGGTATTGACAGAAGTCGAGCCGTCGATTATCTCGCCGTCAAGCGGAATCTTTTCGCCGGGCTTGATAACTATAGTCTCGCCGAGTTCAACTTCCTCTGGCGACACTGTCTCCTCTTTTCCGTCGCGCACGACTACGGCATAGTCGGGACGGATATCCATGAGCGCGGATATCGACTTGCGGCTCTTGCCGACCGCGATGCTCTGGAACAGCTCACC
Source organism: bacterium (assembly GCA_963592475.1). Taxonomy (GTDB): domain Bacteria; phylum Bacillota; class Clostridia; order Oscillospirales; family Acutalibacteraceae; genus CAG-177. The sequence goes on along the minus strand of CAVAWW010000089.1, from coordinate 3,462 downwards.
GACCTGATAGAATATCATGACCGCCGAGGCTTCGCGGTAATCGCCGACGCCGAACGCGCCGACAGTGGCGATAGCCATGAGGAAGTGTTCATCGAACACCTGACCGTGGGCGATATTGCGAATAGCGTCCCACAGGACATCGTAGCCTATCACAAGATACGGCGCGATATATAGCAGCAATTCTTTCCAGCCCTCAAAGCCGAATATCTCGTCGACTGCCCAGGCAACACCTGTCAGCACGACCGATACGATTATTCTTATCAGTGTTTTCTTCTGCTTTCTCGTCATCGGGGACACCCCTCTTACTTAAGAATTATTGTGCAGTCGGGCTCAACTTTCTTTGCGGTCTTGACAACTTTCTTGAGCACATCGTCAAAAGCATCGTCTGCCGCCTCAAGGGTCAGCCTCTGGGTGAAGAAATTGACGCTGACGCTCTCGACTCCGTCAACCTTGGCGATAGCCGCCTCCATCTTTGCCGCGCAGTTTGCGCAATCCAGATCCTCAAGCTTAAAGATCTTCTTCATTGTTCTCGTTCCTTTCTTCAATAAGATGTTCGAAACCTTTGGCTATAATCGTTCTGACGTGGTCGTCAGAAAGAAAATAATAGATTGTTTTGCCCTCACGGCGGTTGGCAACAAGATTTGCGTCCTTGAGTATCTTGAGCTGGTGCGATATCGCCGACTGCGTCATGCCGAGCAGCTCCGCAATGGCGCAAACGCACATCTCCGACTCAAAGAGCGAAAACAAAATCTTGACGCGGGTCGTGTCGCCGAAGAGCCTGAACAGATCGGACAGGTCGCAAAGCAGCTCGTCTGTCGGCAGCTCGTGCCTCACCATATCGAGCATCTTCTCGTGGTTGTGTTCCATGTTTTTGTCCTCCGTTCATTTGCGTGATGATTCATATGATTGTTCGTTCATATGTTTTACTGTTCATATGATAGCTCATTCATATGTTATTGTCAACAGTTTTTAAAAAAAAATTTGCAAGACAGCCGAAAAAATAAATAGAGGTCATAATCCACATTGTCAGACACGGATTATGACCTTCGTATTTTGCACTAAGCAGATATTCAGTCTTCTTTGCCGTCGAGCAGGCTCTCTCTGAAGTCGTCGCTGATAACGGCAAGGTTATCGATATGCATCTTTCCGTTCTTGAATTTGAGCGTGAGCGAATCGGAGTTTCGCTTCATCGAAACAAAATCGGAAATATTGAAGTGCTTCTTTTTGCCGAACATGGTCGAATAAATATATATCCCCTCGCCCGCAGACACGACCTTTTGGTCGAGCTGGCAGAGCATCGCCGCGGCACCGAAAAGCATACAGCCAAAACCCGGAATCGCAACGAAGAACTTTCCGACAGCGAGCATTGCGATGCAGACGGCGGCGCCGGCAATATAGACAGCCATACCGAAGAAGAAAAGCCATCTTGGAATATGTACGGCATATTTTGCATCACCGGGATCGCGCACTATACGAACGATAAAATATATCAAAAGAGCCGCAGAGACGACGGCGGCGATAAGAGCATAAATCATTCCGCCACTCCCTTAAAAGATATTGAGATTCTTGAGCACGAATATCATCGAGATGACCCATGCCGCATCGACAATATATGAAATTATCGTCAGAACTTTTGAAGATTTCGTACCGACCGCGATACCTACGACTCGGAGCACGAAGAACAATATTATCGCCACGGCACTCGCTATCAAAAATCCGAGCATCACCGACGCGCTGACAAAATTCGGTTTTGCGGCGTTGATTATCTGAACAATAAAAAATGCGACTGCGCCGACTATGTCAACAATAGCCGATATATTTGTTATTTTTGGCAGAACTTTGTTTTTCATATTTACGAGACCCGAAGTCTCCCTCACTCCTTTGAATCGGTTACGGGAAAATTCTATCACATAAATGCGATTTAATCAACAGCGGACAGAAAAAAGCGGCAGAATTTACCGCCGCGCATGGTTAGCATACATTAATTATAGTTAACTATATTCGCCTGTATCGGCTCTCCCCTGCCGAACGAGGCGGCATTTTCAAACGTGGTCTCGCTTATCGACTCAAGCGCCTCGCGGGTCAGAAAGCCCTGGTGCGAGGTGATTATAACATTCGGGAACGACAGAAGTCGAGCCGTGACGGAGGTTTCGAGAATATCGTCCTCGCGGTTTTCAAAGACATTGTGCGTCTCCTCCTCATACACATCGAGCCCGACGCCCATAAATTTATGCTGTCTTATACCTTTTATAAGATCGGGCGTGCTTATCAGCGCGCCGCGCGAAGTGTTGACGAGGATAACACCGTCCTTCATCCGCTCTATCGCGTCGATATTTATCATATGATAAGTCTCCTCGGTCAGCGGGCAATGGAGAGATATCAGATCGCTTTCGCCGAGAAGTTCATCGAGTTCGACATATCGAACGAAGTCAAGCGAGGGGTTCCGATATTTATCATAGGCGATGACATTCATTCCGAGTCCGCGGCAGGCTCGCGCGAACGATGCGCCTATCTTTCCCGTGCCGACAACTCCCGCCGTCTTGCCGCAGAAGTTGACCCCGGTCAGTCCCATGAGGCTGAAATTGTTCTCGCGCACTTTTATATAAGCCTTGTGTATACGGCGGTTGACGGCGAACGCGAGCGCGAGGGCATGCTCGGCTATTGCCTCGGGCGAATACCCCGGCACGCGCATAACGGAGATACCGTGCTCCTGCGCCGCCGAAAGATCGACATTGTTATATCCGGCGCAGCGCATGAGAATGAGCCTTACCCCGTTCTCGGCGAGGATATCCACGACCCGCCTGCCGACATCGGACGCGACGAACAGGCACACGGCGTCATAACCTTTCGAGAGCGGCGCGGTACGATAAGAGATATCCGTCTTGAGATAGTCTATTTCAATGTCGGAATATTTGCCTGCAAGCTTTTCGAACGCCTCGCGGTCATACGGCTTTGTATCATAAAAAAGTATTTTCATAGAATGCGCCTCCGGCAGTTTTCTCTGAATAGTATCTGCCGGGCGGGAATGAATATTCGGGTAAAAGGAGTGCAATTTATCATAAAGAGTGAAAACAATGGGAAGAAAATACAAAAAAGACTTGACTTTTTCGAGCAAATATTATATGATAATCAAGCTGATTTGCGGATACAGCTTCCGCACGGCGAAAAAGATATGATCCATTAGCTCAGTCGGTAGAGCACTTGACTTTTAATCAAGGTGTCCGGAGTTCGAATCTCCGATGGATCACCAAATACAGAGAAGCCGCCTTTGGGCGGCTTTTTTGTTTTTAGATTTTTTAAAATTTTGTGTTGACAAAGGTATTTTTTGTGTTATGATATAGGTGTGCTATGACAGACAGCACACCTATTCTGATTTTGGCACACTGCGGCGCGCCGGAATCAAAAAGAAAGGAGAATCGCTGTGGTCTTAATCGACAAGCAGAGCCGCGTGCCGGCATACGA
>CAVAWW010000088.1:0-6284 GCA_963592475.1 bacterium | reverse complement strand
CTATATCGAGCGTATTTTTAACTACAAATATCCATATGAATATAATGCCCGGTTTGACACTCTGATGGAGCGCAAGAAACGCATATCGGAGTTCTATTCGGAAATATTCGGTTCGCAGTCGTCTGCGGATAAATAAGGTGATAAGTTGAAATCTCTCGTAAAAATAAATTCAATGGCGGCAAACGACCCCGCCTTTCTCGTTTCAAAAGCCGAGGAGCGGTATTCAGGCAGGCTCGATGAAATAGCCGAGCGCATATTCTCCGACCGCGAAAAGCGTATAGTCATGCTCGCGGGTCCCAGCGCGTCCGGTAAAACGACCACTGCCGGGCTCATCGCCTCGCGGCTCGAATCGCGCGGCGCAAAGGCTTTCACTGTCTCGCTCGACGATTTTTATCATGATCAGCGCGATGCCATTCTCGACGAAAACGGCAAGCCCGACTATGAGACTGTCAACGCCCTCGATGTCGCGCTCATTGACTCGTGCCTTGAGGATATCATCAAAAACGGCACAACGAGACTGCCGCATTTCGATTTCGTCAGCGGCAGGCGCAGCGGCTTCTCCGACCCGATAACGCTCGGCAAGGACGATGTGCTGATAGTTGAGGGTATCCACGCTCTGAACCCGGTCATAACCGATTCTCTGCCGAACGAAAATCTGATGAAGCTCTATGTCAGCGTCTCGTCCCGCATCGCCGATGAGGACGGGGATGTGCTTATGTCGAAGCGCGATCTGCGCTTTGTCCGCCGCCTCGTCCGGGATTATTACCACCGCGCGAGCAGCGTCGAGCGGACATATGACCTCTGGGGGAACGTTCAGCGCGGCGAGGATAAGTATATCTTCCCTTACAGCCACTTGGCGGCGGAGAAGATAGACTCGCTCCATGCCTATGAGCCGTGCGTGTTCCGCGCCCTTGCCGTGCCGATGCTGAGCTGTGTCGGGAGCGGCAGCGAGTGGTATGACGAGGCGCAGATGATGATAGAACGCCTCGAGCGCTTCAAGCCTCTTCCGGTCGATGTTATCCCCGAAAACTCGCTGCTTCGCGAGTTTATGGATTAAACAATTGTTAAATTTTTCAGCATATTGTTGATAATATCGCCCTCAAACGATATAATTAGGAACGGTTTTAAGAAAGAAACGAACAGCAAGGAGGTTTACCCTTGGCAGAAAGAAAGAAACAGTCGCTCTTGAACGGCGCAATAATCCTTGTCATCTCGACCCTCGTGGTCAAGGTGATAGGTCTCTGCTTCAAGATGCCGCTGGGCAGTATGCTCGGCCTCGTGGGATACGGATATTTCACCTCGGTCTATGCTATCTATACTCCCATCTATTCAATTTCCATGGCTGGTCTGCCGATAGCAGTGTCGCGCATGGTCGCGGAGGATGTCGCGCTCAACCATTACCGTGAGGCGCGCATGACGCTCAAAACGGCGCGCAAGATATTCCTTCTCGTCGGAACCGCGGGCACGCTGCTCATGGTCATTATCTCCATTCCATATGCCGCGTTCATCTCGGATATAAGAAACCTGCCCGCGATGATAGCCGTCGCCCCGTCGATATTCTTCTGCTGCTATGTCTCGGCTTACAGAGGATATTACGAGGGTTTGCGCAACATGATCCCGACCGCCATATCCCAGGTCATCGAGGCTCTCGGCAAGCTTGTTATCGGACTTGTTTTTGCAAAGCTCATCATGTCCTACGGCGAGAGCACCTATAACAGCGCCGTTGCCGCAGGCTCGGCTACCGCTACAGTGTTCGGCAAAGAGGTCTCGTCTCTTAACGAGGCTTTCAGCGTAACATATCCGTGGGCTGCCGCCGGCGCAATACTCGGCGTTACCCTCGGCTCGCTCCTGAGCCTTATCTATCTCGGCATCCGTCACAGAGCAAAGGGCGACGGTATAACCCGCCTCGAGCTTGTCAATTCCCCGAAGCCGCCCGCAAATCATGCCATAGCCAAGAACATGATAACCATAGCGGTGCCGATTCTTTTGAGCTCGCTCGTTCTAAACGCGACGAACCTTATCGATGCTGTGACCATCCAGAACCGCCTGCTCCACGCTATCGAGAGCGGTCAGGATACAATATACAATTTATATAAGCAGTGCATCGATGCCGATGTCGCGAGCGGTACCTTGAATCTTTCGGACAGCAAGGGCTTCATGAGCTATCTCTACGGCGCATATAACACCGCCGTGGACTTCAAGAACCTCGTCCCGATGATAACCGTCTCCCTCGGCGTCAGCGCGCTTCCCGCCCTCGCGGAGGCGTGGACGATGAAAGACAAGGCAGCTGTCAAGAGCGCCGTAAACACTGTTATAAGAGTTTCCATGCTCATAGCTCTGCCCGCCGGTATCGGCATGGGCGTGCTCGCCGAGCCTATACTTACTCTTATCTACGGCCGCGGCAGAATGGCTGCCGATATCCCGATGATAGCGCCTATGGTTGCCGTCTTCGGCTTCACGACTGCGTTTATGTCCATTTCGACTCCGCTGACGAACCTTCTTCAGGCTGTCGGCAGAACGGATATTCCTGTAAAAACAATGCTCGTCTCCGCCGTAGTCAAGATAATCTGCAACTTTGCCCTCGTCGGCATACCGGGCATCAACTTCAACGGCGCGGTTATCGGAACAGTCCTGTTCTATGTTATAAACGTCATTCTCAATATCATCGCCGTTATAAAAGTCACTAAAGTCCGCATTGATATAATGTCCGATCTAATAAAACCGCTTATCTCCGCCGCCATGTGCGGTCTCGCGGCGTGGGCGGCTTACGGTCTGCTCGGCAACTATGTGCTCAAGAGCGTCAGCCACGGCGCGGATATCGCGCTGCTCGCCGCTATCATAATCGCCGTTATGGTGTATGCGATAGCTATCATTGTTTTCAAGGGCATCGTGCGCGAGGATATAGAATCTTTGCCCGCAGGCGAAAAAATTGCAAAAGTACTTGAAAAATATGAACTTTTGGGTTAGAATATTTCTTGCCGATAAAATCAGACAGGGGATTATATGGTAGACTTTAAGCAGAAAGAAAAATACGATATAAACGATCTCCTTGAGATCATGCGTTTGCTCCGCGCTCCGGGCGGCTGTCCGTGGGATGCACAGCAGACTCATATGAGCATCAGAAAGAACCTTATCGAAGAGACCTACGAAGTCATCGAGGCTATCGACAAGGACGATAAGGAGCTGATGACTGAAGAGCTCGGCGATTTGCTCATGCAGGTCGTGTTCCACGCTCAGATGGAGCAGGAGGCGGGCAACTTCGATTTCGGCGATGTCACCGACGGCGTGTGCAAAAAGCTCATCGAGCGCCACCCTCATGTTTTCGGCGAGGTCGAGGTCTCCGGTGTCGGCGATGTGCTCAACAACTGGGACGCCATAAAGCGCCGCTCAAAGGGACAGAAAAAGGGGAGCGAGCCTATGCTCAGCATCCCGCGTGAGCTTCCCGCGCTTATGAGAGCGACCAAGATTCAGCAGAAAGCGGCGGCGGTCGGCTTTGACTGGGACGATGTCTCCGGCGCTCAGCAGAAAGTGCTCGAGGAGGCAAAGGAGCTTTCCGAGGCTATCGAATCGGGCGATAAAGAGCATATTTCCGAGGAGCTCGGCGATCTGCTTTTCTCTGCCGTCAATGTTTCGCGCTTTGTCAAGTGCGATGCCGAGGAGGCGCTGACTGCGGCCTCCGATAAGTTTATAGCCCGTTTTATCCGCGTCGAACAGCTTGCGCGCGAGCGCGGCATCGATATGGAGTCCGCTCCGCTCGAAAAGCTCGACGAACTATGGGATGAAGCCAAGGCGGAGAGCAGAAAATAATAATGATGACTGTGTCCAACGGACATTGCATAAAAAGAAAAGAAAAAACAAAAGGAGAAACACGTAATGAATAAGACAGAGTTTATCGCTGCCGTTGCAGCAAAAGAGGGACTTGAGAAGAAGACCGCCGAGAAGGCTGTCAACGCTGTTATCGCTTGCATCGGCGATGCTCTCGCATCGGGCGACAAGATTCAGATCGCAGGCTTCGGCACTTTCGAGGTCAGAGAGCGCGCAGCTAAGACTGCCCGTAACCCCAGAACCGGCGAGACAATCGATGTCCCCGCATGCAAGGTTCCCGCTTTCAAGGCCGGTAAGGGTCTTAAAGATAAGGTTGCCGAATAATCAACCGGCTTTTCAGGGGCAGAGATGCCCCTGATTTTTTTAACGTTCTAATGTTCTGAAAGGATGCGGCTTTTGCCGCTGAATGTTATGAGACTTGATAAGTATCTGAAAGTGTCGCGCCTGATAAAGCGCCGCACCGTCGCAAACGAAGTCTGCGACGCAAAGCACGTCACGGTAAACGGCAAAATAGCCCGCGCTTCTTATGATGTGAAGGTCGGCGATGTCATTGAGATATCCATGGGTCAGAATGTGACCCGCGCGCGTGTTCTCAATGTTGCCGAGACCGTCCGCAAAGAGGACGCCGCCGCGATGTACGAAATTCTGTAAATCGGTCATAATCGAGAGCCTCCCGCCGTATTATTAACGGACGGGAGGTTTTATTTATGACGGAAGAAAACAAAGTTCAGGCATTGCCCCACAACCTTATAATGGAAAACAGAAATCGCCTGACCGTCTCCGGCGTGTCCGATGTGGACAGCTTTGACGAGCAGACGGTCGTGATATTCACGCAGATGGGGGAGCTGACCGTGCGCGGCAGCGACCTGCATATAATCAATCTCAATGTCGACAGCGGCGAGCTGAGCCTTGAGGGCACGGTCAATTCGCTGACCTATTCCGACGAACAGCCCGGAAAAGGCGGATTCTTCAGCCGCGTGTTCCGCTGATGGAGTATATCCAGGGGCTGGACGGCCAGATATCCGTCTTTCTGCATTCGCTCGGCATCGGCTTTCTGCTCGGAGTGTTCTATGATGCCGTGTGCGCCGTCCGCGCCGTTCTGCCGGGCGGGCGCAAGGTCATATTCGTGACCGATATTCTCTATGTAATAGTCTGCGCCTTTGCTTCGTTTTGTTTTATACTCGTGCTCAATGACGGGCGCACCCTGCTCTATATCCTCGCGGCGCAGCTGCTCGGCTTTGCAGCCGAACGACTAAGCCTCGGCGCGGCGGCAAAACATCTCGGTCTGCTTATTTCGTCAAAGCTCAGAAAGCTATTTTGGCGGATAAAAGACGCCGTCGGCAAGCCACTTTGCAGCTTAAAAGAAAAAATATCACAGAAATTAACGCCGCCAGGGGAAAAAGACGGAATAATGTCAAATAAAAATGAAAAAAATATGAATTACCTCTTGAAAAAGGGGCGCAATATGTTGTATACTTTGAATAGGCAAATATGCCCCAAAGCAAGGAAACAGAAGGTCAAAGGGAAACGTAAGAATGTCGGAAAAAAAGCGCAGACTCAAAAAAAGGCATAGTACCATACTGATGATCGTGTTCGCGGTCGCAGTGTGTTATTTCCTTATATCCTTTATTGTCATGCAGTCCGATATCAGATCTCAGGAGAAGTACAATGCTCAGCTCAGAACTCAGCTTGCCGATAAGAAAGCCGAGAATGAGGAGCTTGAAAAGCTTGTCAAGAGTTCGGATCTCGATGATTATGTCGAGCAGATAGCAAGGCGTGAACTCGGCTATGTTTTCCCGGATGAAAGGGTATATTACAACGAACAGCAGTCGGCCGACAAGTAAAAAAGGGGAGCAGCGTACTATTATGCAGATCGAGCAGGGAAGTGTTGTTAAGGGTAAGGTGACCGGTCTTACCGATTTTGGTGCATTTGTTGAACTTGAGGGCGGAAAAACGGGCATGATCCATATTTCCGAGGTCTCAACGTCTTATGTCAAGGATATCAGAGAGCATTTGCAGCTAAACCAGGAAGTTACGGCAAAGGTCATTTCAATCAGCCCCGAAGGCAAGATAGCCCTTTCGATAAAGAAGCTCAATGCCGACAATAACGGCGGCGACCGTCCTCAGCGCAGACCCCGTCCCTCGGGCGACAGACAGGGTCAGCAGAACAGACCGCATCAGCAGTCCTCCGGCCAGCGCAGACCGCCTCAGCAGGGCAGACAGGTCGAAGCCGTCAATCAGGAGACTTCCGGCAACCAGTCCTTTGAGGATATGATGGCAAAGTTCAAGCAGATCAGCGATGAAAAAATGACCGATCTGAAAAGATCTTCCGATTCCAAGCGCAGCGGAGGCTATTCGAGGCGCGGCGGCGGCAGACAGTAAAAAAATGTATTATCAGGCGGGCGTTCAGCCCGCTTTTTTGATTTAAGAAAAAGGAGCGATCTTGTGATTATCAAAAA
>CAVAWW010000087.1:0-6285 GCA_963592475.1 bacterium | reverse complement strand
CGTCCGGCTGAAGCTCGTATCTTGTGACAGACGGGCCGCGGCTTATCTCGGTTATCTTCGCGTGGACATTGAAGCTTTCGAGCGTGTCGAGCAGCTTCTGCGCGTTGGATTTGAGCTCATCGGAGAAATTATCGTTGCCGTCATGGATAGGCTCTTTGAGGCAGGTTATCGGCGGCTTGCGATAGGTCGGCTGACTCTCGATAACAGGCTCTTCCTCATCCTCATCCGGCACGTCGGGCACGGGATCGGGCTCTTTGACGGGCGGAAGCTCCGGCTCTTTCTTCTTCGGCTTCTCCTGCTCGGCGGGCTTCTTGCTTATGTCGAGCATTTCAAGCTCGTCTTTCGCGCTCTCGGTCGGCAGAGGCGGCACGCAGGCGGGTCTGCCGTCCACAACGGCGGCGGCCTTTGACACACCCTCGGCTATCTTCGCGGTCGTCGATGCGGCGTTGACGCGGTTGACTATATCATCGATACCGACATCGGTCTGAACCGGCTTGCGCGGGAACACGGTTGGTTCGGGTCCTTCATCGGCGGCGGATTTTTTGCGGCTCTTTGCAGTTGCTGCAGGCGTATCAGTCGGCAGAGGCGGCACGGGGAAAGGACGGGGGCTGACATAGGGCTCCTCCGCTTTTTTCTCCCTGCGCTTGTCTCTCGACGGCGCTCTCTCCTGCTCATCTCTGACGCGCTGAGCTCCGCGCTCAAGGCGTTCGTTGGTGTCCTCGCTCATGCGCTTTATGGGCTTGGCGATAGATGTACCGAGGCGGGACAGGGTAAGTCCCGTGAGGAACATTATGCTGACTATCAGCAGGATAATATTTATTATCGCCGCGCCGACCTTGCCCGCCATTTTGGCAAGCAGTCCGCCGACGAGCGCACCGAGCGCGCCTGCACTCGGGAATGTGTCATAATCCCTCCACGCGGTCTTTATCTGATCGCCGAGGGTCATGAGCGAAAAATATTCCGACGGGTTCGAGAAAATATGTATCGCCGAGCACAGCAGCAATATTGATATCCCGACGCCGATAAGATTCGACGATATCGAGCCGAACGTCTTGTTCATGGCGAGCATGACCGAGACATAGATAAGCATGACAGGCCAGATATATGTACACGTGCCGAACACGCCGAACATAAAATTATGCACGGCGCGCCACGCGCTCTCGCCCTCGATAAACGCCATGGCTATGAGCAGAGCTGCGACAGCCATGAGCGCGATAGCCGCTTTCTGGCGGCGCGAGGACTGCTGCTCGGGAGTCTGCTCGACCGGCTCTTTTGCAGCCGCAGGCTTTGAAGCCGGGGCTTTTTTGGGCGTTGCGGTTGTTGTTTTTTTCTTCTTAGCGGCCGTTGACTTTGCCGCAGTCTTTTTCGCAGCCATTAAGGCCCTCCTTAGAAATTTGAACGAACTTATCTGACTTTTTCAACTATTCCGGCGATTATAACAACAACGCCGAGTACAAGGCAGTAGTAACCGAAAATTTTGAACTTATCGATTTTGACGAGCCACTCGAGAGCCTTTATCGCGGCAAAGCCGACGACGGCGGCGGTGACAACGCCTATAATAACGGGCAGGATATCTATCTGCTCGCCGAGAGCTACGGCATCCTTTATCTCCATGACATTGGCGGCAAGGATAGCCGGAATGCCGAGAATGAACGAATAGCGAACCATATACTCTTTTGAAACGCCGCAAAGCATACCGGTCGAGATGGTAGAGCCGGAGCGCGAGATGCCGGGGAATCCGGCGGCGAAAGCCTGAGCCACGCCGACGGCAAACGCGGATTTCGTGCCTATCTGGGGACGCGCCTTGACTTTCTTTGCGCGCCAGGAGCCGACAAGCAGGAGCATTGCGGTGATGAGGAAGCAGACGCCCTCGACAAATATATCATTATCATCGGCAAGGCCGCCGAGAACGTCCATAATGCGTCTGTCGCCGCCGACGGGAATAAGCAGGAACAACAGAGGCACGCAGGAGATAACGAACATGAAGAGCATGCGCCTGTTCTCGTTCATCTCGCTCCACTTGAACTTGCCCGTGAATATATCTTTTATAGTCTTAAAAAATTCAACGATGAGACCCCATATGGTCTTGTAATAAACGACGAACACGGCTATCAGAGTGCCCATATGTAACAGCACCGTGAACAGCAGCGAGCTTGTGCCGCCGACATTGCCGAAGAAGTGCTGAAAGACCGAGAGATGCCCGCTCGATGAGATGGGCAGGAATTCGGTCACGCCCTGCAAAAAGCCGAGCAGTATTGCCTTGAGTATTTCCATGATATATTACCCCTTTTCCATTTTTCCGGCGGAATATAAAGTGCCGGGTGAATAACACGGTTTCAGATATTCAAACGGATCGGTCGTCACAAGTCTTTCAACGACCTCACCTTTTTCTGTCCTTGAACACATCACGCAGCCGAACGGAGTCTGATGCTCGCAGATATCTGCGGGCGGCTGCATAAAAATCTCGGCGGGAGAAACAATTGTGTAGAGCATCACACGTTCTCCCCTTTCTTTTCACTCTGCTCCTCGATCATATCGCAGAGCTTATCGAGGGCATCGGAGAGAGAGCCGAGAGAATCTATAAGCCCCTCTTTGACCGCCGCCTCGCCGTCGAGCACAGTACCGACATCCATAACGAGCTGACCCGTTGCGAGCATAAGCGAACGGAAGCGATCGGCGGAGATGCGCGAATTATCGGTGACAAATCTCACTATACGCTCCTGCATCTGCTCAAAATAGGACATAGTCTGCGGCACGCCTAAAACAAGTCCCGTCATTCTGACCGGGTGGACGGTCATTGTGGCGCTCGGTGCGATAAACGAATACGCGCTCGAAGCCGCGAGCGGCACGCCTATCGAATGTCCGCCGCCGAGGACGAGGGACACGGTCGGCGTTTTCATTCCGGCTATAAGCTCCGCTATCGCGAGTCCCGCCTCGATATCGCCGCCGACGGTGTTGAGGATTATGAGCAAACCTTCAATATCGCGGCTCTCTTCTATCGCGACAAGCTGCGGAATGACATGCTCGTATTTTGTAGTTTTGTTCTGCGCCGGCAGGACATAGTGACCCTCGATCTGACCGATAACAGTCAGGCAGTGGATATAATGCCCGCGCTTGTCAACGGTTATCGAACCTGTTTCGACTATCTGTCGAAGCTCCCTGTCCGTGCTGTCGGAGGAATCTCCGTCCTCCTCGCTGACGCTCGGGGTCGGCGCGACGGGCTCCAATATGCTGTCTTTTTGTTCTTCGTGTTTTTTTCTGTTCATCGAATTCACTCCCGACAAACAGTATGCCCGAATAACTTTTGATAATTCAGCCATAGCACAGCGCACTGCGGCAGATTACATTTAATTATACCACGCGGAAAGCTTTCGGGCAACACAAAAATCGTCATATCTCAATTTCGTCTCGTCATATATCAATTTCACCTATAAAATGTAATATATACAGGTATATATTTGGCGCGGCGCACCTTGACAAAATCCACGGATTGCAATAAAATTTAAAGGTAATTTTATTTTTATACGGAGGGATACAAGTGGGCAGCACTATTGCACAAAAGCTTATAAAAAGCCACCTGCTCAGCGGCGACATGACCGTTGGCAGCGAGATCGGTCTGAGGATCGATCAGACTCTCACTCAGGACGCCACAGGCACCATGGCATACCTTGAATTCGAGGCCATGGGAGTCGAGAGAGTAAAGACCGAGCTTTCGGTCGCATACATTGACCACAACACTTTGCAGACCGGCTTTGAAAACGCGGACGATCACAGATTCATCAGAAGCGCCGCGAAAAAGAGAGGACTGCTTTTTTCACGCCCCGGCAACGGCATCTGCCATCAGGTGCATCTTGAGCGCTTCGGCATCCCCGGCAAAACGCTCATCGGCTCTGACAGCCACACCCCGACCGGCGGCGGCATCGGAATGCTCTCGTTCGGCGCGGGCGGACTCGACGTCGCGGTTGCGATGGGCGGCGGCGCATACTACATAACTATGCCCAAGATGACGCGCATAAACCTGCACGGCGCGCTTTCGCCGTGGGTCAGCGCAAAAGATATAATTCTCGAGGTTCTGCGCATAATGTCCGTCAAGGGCGGCGTGGGCAAGATAATCGAATACGGCGGAGACGGAGTCAAGACTCTTTCCGTCCCCGAGCGCGCAACTATAACCAACATGGGCACGGAGCTCGGCGCAACAACCTCTGTTTTCCCCTCCGACGAAGTGACGAAGGCTTTCCTCGCCGCTCAGGGCAGAGAGCAGGATTGGGTCGAGGTCAAGGCTGACGACGATGCAGTCTACGACGAGGTTATCGACATAGACCTCAGCACCCTCGAGCCCCTCGCGGCAATGCCCCACATGCCCGACAACGTAAAGAAAGTTTCCGAAATAGGCGAGATAAAGATCGACCAGGTCTGCATCGGCTCCTGCACGAACTCCTCGCTCTACGATATGCTCAAGGTGGCGGCTATCCTCAAGGGCAAGCGCGTCGCTCCGAGCGTCAGCCTCACTATCTCCCCCGGCTCGATGCAGGTTCTCAGAATGCTCTCCGAGGACGGCGCACTCTCCGACATCCTCGGCGCGGGCGCAAGACTGCTTGAGTGCGCGTGCGGTCCGTGCATCGGCATGGGTCAGTCCCCGAACTCGGGCGCTGTCTCCCTGCGTACTTTCAACCGCAACTTCGAGGGACGCTCCGGTACTGCCGACGCGGGCGTTTATCTCGTCAGCCCCGAGGTCGCCGCGGCTTCCGCTCTCACAGGCGTGCTGACCGACCCGAGAACCCTCGGCGAGGCTCCGCACATCACCATGCCCGATCACTTTGAAATAAACGACAATCTCATCGACAAGCCCGCTTCGCCCGAGGAAGCGAAAAATCTTGAGATAGTCTACGGCCCGAACATCAAGCCCGTCCCCAACGGCGACGCACTGCCCGAGAGCATCGAGGCTGAAGTCGTTCTCAAGGTCGGCGACAACATCACAACCGACCACATCATGCCCGCAGGCGCAAAGATTCTCCCCTACCGCTCGAACGTGCCGTTCCTGTCGAATTTCTGCTTCAAGCAGTGCGACGAGAACTTTGCCGAGCACTGCAAGCAGGCCGGCAAGGGAATCATCATCGGCGGCAGCAACTACGGCCAGGGCTCTTCGAGAGAGCACGCGGCTCTCGTTCCGCTGTATCTCGGCATAAAGAGCGTTATCACAAAGTCCTTTGCGCGCATACATCAGGCGAACCTCATAAACGCCGGCATCGTGCCGTTCACCTTCGCCGATCCCGCCGACTATGACCGCATCGAGAAGGGCGACAAGCTCGCGCTCGACGGCATCAGAGAGACCATCGAAAACGGCGGCGAGGCTGTTCTCAAAAATGAGACAAAGAGTGAGAGCTACAAGCTCTGCTACAGCTTCTCCGGCAGACAGAAGGACATAATCCTCGCAGGCGGTCTGCTCAACTACACAAGAGAATCACACAAATAAGAGAGGAAGATAAACATGACAGAGGCACAGGTCAAGAACGCCGTTGAAAAATTTGAGGCTCTCATCCGCGCTCAGAGCGACCGTTCGGACAAAATAAAGGCTCAGGGCGATTTCATTGACTTCAAGTCGCTCGACAAGATCATCATCGGCGTCTGCGGCGGCGACGGCATCGGTCCGGTCATCACCAAGGAATCCGCAAGAGTTCTCGAATATCTGCTTGACGATAAAGTAAAAGCAGGCAAGATTGAGTTCAAGGTCATCGACGGACTGACCATCGAAAACCGCGTCAAGGCGAACAAGGCTATCCCCGACGACGTGCTCGAAGAGCTCAAGAGCTGCCACGTTATTCTCAAGGGTCCGACCACTACCCCGCAGGCGGGCGATCCGTGGCCGAACATCGAGAGCGCAAACGTTGCGATGAGAAAGGCTCTCGATCTGTTTGCGAACCTCCGCCCCGTCAAGGTTCCCGAGCAGGGCATTGACTGGACTTTCTTCCGCGAGAACACCGAGGGCGCATACGCCGTCGGCTCGATGGGCGTCAATGTTACCGACGACCTCGCGCTCGACTTCGTCGTGACGACCTCCGAGGGCTGCGACAGAATCGCAAGACTCGCATATGACTACGCGCGCCGCAACAACAAGGGCCGCGTTTCGATAATCACAAAGGCAAATGTCATCAAGACCACGGACGGCAAGTTCCTCAACCTCTGCAAAAAGGTCGGTGAGGAATATCCCGATATCGTGACCGACGAGTGGTACATCGACATCACCACGGCGAAGCTCATCGACGAGAAGCGCCGCCGCGACTTCAA
>CAVAWW010000086.1:0-6370 GCA_963592475.1 bacterium | reverse complement strand
AGACCGCCGACACCTCGCGCAACAGACTTTTCTATTATATCTATGACGAGGGCGGCGAAAAGGCGGTCAGCGAGGATGATATAAAGAAATACTATAACGAAAATTATATCTCCTTCCGCGCCATAACCGGCTATCTCACAACTACTGACGCGAACGGCGACACCGTAGTTATGACAGCGGATCAGAAAGCGGCAATGAACAAGGAGTTCATGGAGCTCTCGACGCGTCTGGGCAACGGGCAGACGATGAACGAGATAGTTGAGCTCTATTCCAAGAAGCATCCGGATTCCACGGTTTCGGATCAGCTCCAGTTTATAAAAAAAGGCACGGATTCCTATCCCGAGGGCTTCTTTGAAAAGGTTCAGCAGCTCTCCGTCGGCTCGAACACCGTGCTTATCATGGACAACTATATTTTCCTCATTCTCAGAGAGAATCCCTCGGAGGACGAGGCGAAGCAATACTACGACCGCTACCGCGACGACTGCCTCAAGAGCCTGCGCGGGGACGAGTTCAAGACGATAGTCGAGGGCTACGCCTCCGAGCTTTCGGTCGAGCGCAACGACAGGGTCATAAACAAGGCTGTCAAGGAGGTTCTCAAAGATGGCTGATATAATCAGAAATGAGGTCATCGATGCCGTACTCACGCGCCAGACGATAAGAGAATATAAGCCAATAATGCTCACCGACGCTCAGCTCGACACGCTGACCGCGGCGGCGATGATGGCTCCGAGCGGGCGCAACTGCCAGCCCTGCCATGTCAGATTCATATGCAATGACGCTATGCTGCACCAGATGCAGATAGATTTCAAGAATATCGTCGGCTGGGACACTCCCGTTCACACGCGAAGCGACAAGAACCCGTTCTATCACAATGCGCCGGTGTTCGCCGCGATATTCGCAAAGCCCGGCAGTCAGATGGATGCCGGAATCATGGTCGAGAACATATGCATCGCCGCAAAGGGACTCGGGCTCGGCACCTGCATAGTCGGCAGCGCGGGCGCGCTGTTTGATGACGCCGAAAAAGGCGATTATTGGCGCGGGGAGATCGACATTCCCGTTGATCTTCAGTATATGATAGGCGTTGCGATAGGCGTGCCGGACGAAGTGCCGGAGCAGAAGCCGCGCGACCCGAGTCATTACAAAACAATAAGATAACAAAAGATAAGATAAAATAAACTAACCGCCGCAGAGAATGAACTTTGCGGCGGCTGTTTTTATAAATTTTGTTCACTGCATGAAAACCGCCCGTGCCGAAAATCAGCACGGGCGGAATTTAATTTATCTGTTCTTTATGATGTGGGGCAGGATGAGAATATATTTGACAAGCATATAAGCGACTGCTACCGGGACATTCACGACATTCTTCGTGAAGTTTGAAAGGAAGTCGGTGGGCAGCTCTTCATGCTCCTTGGCTTCGCCCTTGGTGGTCTTCTTTATCGCGTATTCGTCGAACTTCTCGTAGCCGGTTGCCTCGCAGGTCTCATCGTCAACGTCAACGGTGTATGCGCGGTAGATAAGTCTGTCGCCGTCGATGGTAAAGGTGCTGAACATCGACTTGTAGGGCTGCGCGGCAACGGCGGAATTCTTGAGGATAGGCTCCATGGCGTCCTCGTGAACGCCGTAGCGCTTAGTACCGGCGGTGTTGGGCAGGATATGAACCGTGCCCTCGGGATTGAGCGCGTAGGTTATCTCCTCGCCCTTGTAGTTCTCCGTGATGTACTCGGTCGGCTGAATTTTGTCGTCCTTGACCTGATATGTACGAAGATACATGTGGTCGTGGCCGTTGATGACAACGTCGATATCAAGGCTGTCTATTATGGGCAGCAGACGCTTGCGCATGATGACGGTGTCGGGCTTGTTGATATTCTTGCCCGCGGAATAGCAGGCGCGGTGCATGAGGATTATCTTCCACTGCGCGTCAGAGGAGTTCATGTCGTTCTGAAGCCAGTTTATCTGCTCCTCGCTGATGGGATACATATCGTTGGTGTTGAGCACGGCGATATGTGCGTTCGAGTAGTCGAACGAATAGTAGACGCCGGTGATATGATTCCAGCCTGCGCTCTTGTCGAGGTTGAACATATTGTCGAACCAGCCCCAACGAAGGTTGCCCTCGTGGTTGCCGGCGGTCGGCGCCATGGTGATGTTCATGAGTGTGTCGCAGCTCTTCTCATAGAACCAGTCCCATTCCTGATCGTTGCAGTCGTTGACGAAGTCGCCCGCGTTCATGAGAAACTTCGCATCGGGGCAGACCTGCATCGCGGTGCGCTGAACGGCGCCGCTCTTCGTGAAGTTTATTTCGTTGCCCGCCTGAACATCGGCAAGGGCTATGAACGAAAACGGCTCTTCGCCGTCGCAGGCTGTCTCAAATGTGCCGTTGTTGCTCCAGATGCCGGTAGAAGCGTCGCCGACTCTGTAAACATACTTTGTGCCGGGCTCAAGATTTTCGGCGAGCACCTTGTGGCAGTAGTTCTCTTTCCACTTCGTGCAGGTGCCGGAAAATTTGAGCGCGCCGTCGAAGCTGCCGTTGTATTTTGCAAGTGGCATAACTTCAACATCGCTGCCGCATTTCTCGGTCGTGTACCAGCAGATGCCGCGTCTTGTTTTTGCGTCGCCGTTGATAACAACGCTGATGCGCTTTATCGATCCGTCTGCGCTCTCCTGAGGCATGGCGGAGGCGGCGGGGACTATCATGCAGGCGAGCAGGCAGATTGCCATGACCGCGCTGATTATCCTCATCAGTTTTTTGTTCATCGCATATTCCTCCAAAATTATTTTTAGCATAGTTATTTTACATCCGATTCGCACAAAAGTCAAGCGAGTTAGCGGATGCTCTTTGTGGATAATTTATAATGCCTTTTTCATTAATATATGCGGACAGCCCTCTTCAACATCGTGATTTCCGGTGTCCTTGTAGCCGAGCGCTGAATAAAATCCGGCTGCCTGCTCCTGCGAATGTATCCATATTTCATTGACTCCGTTTTCTGCGGCGTACTTTTCGGCGGCTTTTATTATGTCCGCGCCGAGCCCTCTGCCGCGAAAAGCCTTTCTGACTGCGACTCTGCCTATCATGACTCTGCCGCTTACGGGGTCTGTGAAAACGCGGCAGACTCCGATGGGGTGACTGCCGTCAAACAGCACGATATGCGCAGCCGTTTTGTCGATATCGTCGAACTCCTCCTCGAAGCCCTGCTCTTTTACGAACACCTCGAGCCTTACCTCTTTCGCCTCGTCCGGGAGCTGATTATAGATTTTAGTTTCCATATAAACACCTCGATTTGTATTATATCACAAAAACGGGCATGAAATTTTGTATATACACACATCGCCGAAATTTGTCCCAAACTGTTGCAAGAGAAGAGAAATAAATATATAATTATCTAAAGAATCATTACGGCTCTGCGCCGGCGGAGGAATATATAATGGAAAAACTCAGAGTGCTCTTTCAGGGCGACAGCATAACCGATATGGACAGGGACCGCTCGAATATCCGCAACATGGGCAACGGCTATCCGCTGTTCGTCGCGTCGAATTTCCGCGCGGATAATCCGAAGTTTGATATCGACTTTTTCGATCTCGGCATCAGCGGAAACAGGGTCAGCGACCTGCGCGACCGCTGGCAGACCGACTGCCTCGATCTCCACCCCGATGTACTCTCCGTGCTTATCGGAATAAACGACACATGGCGAAAATATGACAGCAACCTGCCCTCCGAAATCGGCGAGTTCGAGAGTATCTACCGTTCATTGCTCGAAGACGCAAGACGCGAAAACCCGGATATCAAAATAATTATCATGGAACCCTTTGTGCTCCATGTTTCCGAGGAGCGCGCGAGCTGGCGCGAGGATCTCGACCCGAGAATTCAGGCGGTGCGCAGAGTGGCAAAAGATTACGCCGATGCGTTTATCCCGCTTGACGGTCTGCTCAATGCCGCCGCTATCGACACCTGCCCCGAGCAGTGGGCGCCCGACGGAGTCCACCCCTCACCCGACGGTGCGGCTCTGATAGCCCGCTACTGGCTTGAAGCGTTCGACAAGATACTTTGATGAAAGAGAGAAAAATAATGCCTTTTGATAAAAACTTTGCTCCCGCGCTGCGCTTCGCAGTCATGAGCGACATACATATCGACGACGAGGACTGCATCGAGGAGCAGCGGTTTGCAAAAGCGCTTGACGACCTGAAAAAAATGTGCTCGTCCGATGAGAGATACAGCGGCTTTGACGCGCTCGTCATCGTCGGCGACTTTGCTTCGCGCGGGTCGGAGATTCAGATGCGCAAGGTCAAAAAGATTCTCAACGCAGGTCTGCCCGCCGATGTCAGGCTGATAATGACCATGGCGAGCCACGAATATATGACCGACGGCGAGGAGAACGCCCTGCGCCGCTTCGATGAGATATTCGGTCTTACTCCAGACACCCACACGGTGATAAACGGCTTTGATTTCATCGCCGTCACAACGACGGGTGGCTGCCACTTCGACGACAAAAAGCGCGGGTTCGTCTCCGCGGAGCTTGAAAAAGCGGCGGAGCGGGACGGCAAAAAGCCGATATTCTTCTTCCAGCATCCGCATATCACAGACACCGTCTACGGCAGCATCAACTGGGGCGAGGACGAGATAACCGATATTCTCATCAACTACCCGCAGATAGTTGATTTCTCCGGCCACTCCCACGCGCCGATAAACGATCCGCGCTCGGTGCATCAGCGCCACTTCAGCGCGTTCGGCACGGGCACGCTGAGCTATTTCGAGCTCGACGAGTTCGACAAGACCCACGGCACTGTCCCGCCCGAGGACAGCAGCGCCGCGCAGTTCCTTATAGTTGAGGCGGACGCGCAGGGCAGGGTGAGGGTATACCCCTACGATGTGCTCGGCAGCCGCTTCTTCCCGTACACATGGGAGATAGACGAGCCGTGGAACATAGATTCGTTCAAATATACCGACGCGCGCTATGTTACGGCGGAGAAGCCGTATTTTGATAATGCTAAAATTTCAGTCGAAAACATAACGGCGGACAGCTGCGACATAACTTTCACTCAGGCGACCGGAAAAGAACGCCCGGACAGCTATGATATCTACATTTTAGATTCTGACGGGCTGATAAAAAAGCATCTGAATATTACTTCGCGCTACTATCTCTCCGATATGCCCGCGGCTCTTACCGAGCACATAGGCGGACTGAAAGCCGGCACGGAGTATACAATAAAAATAGTTGCAAACAGCTTTTGGCGCACGCGCAGCGACGCTCTGACCGCGCGGTTCGCCACACTCTGAAACACAGGAGCTGATTAAATGTTTTTTGTCTTACCGACAGCGGCGATATTCGCCATATATATTCTCGCGGCAGTTCTGCCCGCGATATTCCTGCTGCGCTATGTCTATAAGCACGACACGGTCGAAAAAGAACCGCCCGGACTGCTTCTGTCCCTGATACTCATGGGCATTGTCGCGGCTCTGATGTCGATAGTGCTCGAAATAATCGGCGAGAAGATGCTCAACGATCAGATAAGCCAGGATGACAAATATTATAAAATCATTCTTGCGTTCGCAGTCGTTGCGGTCGTCGAAGAGGGAACGAAGTTCCTGCTGATGAAGCTCAAGACATGGAAGAATCCGAATTTCAACTACAGCTTTGACGGGATAGTTTACGCCGTCTCCGTCTCGCTGGGCTTCGCCGCGTTCGAAAATATAAAGTATGTCATGAACTTCGGTCTGTCCGTTGCGCTCCCGCGCGCGGTGCTCGCCGTTCCGGGACACATGGGATTCGCGGTGTTCATGGGTCTGTTTTACGGGCGCGCCAAGCTCTTCTCTGACCTCGGCTGCAAGGGCAAAAAGGTGATGAATCTCATCGCCTCTTATCTCTCTGCCGTGTTCCTGCACGGGTTCTATGACTCCTGCGCCATGATAGGCAACACCCTCTCGACCGTGATATTCATTGCGTTCGTGGTGCTGATGTATGTCATAGTTATAAGCCTGATAAAGCACGAATCGCGCAACGACAGAAGAATCTGAAATCTACCGTCAGCCGGCAGTTATCTGCCGGCCGGCGGTTTTGCGTTTATATAAGAGCTGAAATATTATTTTATTATTGCTTTTCGGAAAAGATAAATCCGGAGGGTCGGCGGTAGCATTGCGAAAAATTTACGGTTTTATCGAAAAACGCCGAAAAATTGAGCCGAGAAGCCTCAAAAGTTCAGCCGATTTTGTGAATTTTTCGCCGTATCTCCGGTATGCAATTGACTTTGCGGCATAGAATGTGGTAGAATACAGTGCAAGAGGATAACCGGTGCGTGACACCGGCTCTGAATATTTTATCTATATTAAAAAGGAGGAATGAAGGTTGACTGATCAGAAAACAATGGCGTACATTAACCT
>CAVAWW010000085.1:0-6435 GCA_963592475.1 bacterium | reverse complement strand
GGGATTTCAACCGATTATTATTTCAAAAATCCCACCAACTCATCCGTGTCGCGCGGGTCGATGCGTTTGGAGATTATATATGTCTTGTCGCTGCCGTTTGCGTTTTTCTCGCCGAAGCGGCCGTAGGACGAGGTGACTGCCGTGCCGTCGGGAAGCACGACATTGCCGCAATAGGCGGTGTCGGCATTCGCTTCTATTTCAGGCTCGGTCTGACCGTCGAGATAGGTGTGGGCAATCTTGATTCGATAGTCGCCCTCGGTGCCGTTTTTCAGGTCGTCGTAGCTGCCTATCCACGCTATCCAGCCCTCGCTGTACCAGTCGCCGTTGTCGGAATGGAACTTCACTTTTTCCGGGTCGCGCTCTATCGAGCGAAAGGTTATAAACAGCCTGCCGTCTTTCAGATAGTCCGCCTTGTGGCGCTCGCCGTTGAGAGCCGCAGGAGCATGGACTGGTTCCGACCATGTTTTGCCCTCGTCGCAAGAAAATGATATAAGTGAATTTTCTTTTTTCGTGTTCGAGCGCGAGATGAGGCAGAGCTCGTCGCCCGCTCCCCTGTCGCTGCGTATGACTTCGACCTCGCACATATTCGAGCGCAGTTCTATTTCTCTGTGGGCGGCGAAATATTTCTCCGGCTCGCTCCACTGCACGCGCCCGTCGGGGGTGAAGCTGAGAATAGTTTTGTAGTTATAAAAATCGCCGTCGTGGAAGAAGCCCATCCATTTATCGACAAATCTGCCGTTCTCCTTGAGCCTTGTCAGCGACGCCATGGCGACTATCGGGATAAGCTCATAGCCGTAGGCTCGCGAATAGAAGGTCTCAAATTCGCTCCATGTTTCGCCCTCGTCGCAGGAGACGGAGCAGTTGAAGCCGCCGGGAGTGTCCATTCCGGGCCACTTGGAGTTGGCGGAAATGAGAATCAATTTATCCGGCGTGCCGTCCGAGAATTCGAGGCGGTAGACAGTCGGTGTCTCGAGCGATTTTTTCCACGACTCGGGCGGAGAGGCTATGCTCTTTGTGTAGCTGCGTCCGCCGTCCGCGCTTATTTTATTGAGAACAGCGCCCTTGCCGTGTCCGTGGGGATATACAGTAAGAATATCGCCGTTTTTGAGCAGGACGGAGTCGGGGTGGCCGAGATAGCTTTCGCTGTCGTCGACCACGGTCTGCTCATAGAGATAAGCGTATTTTTCCGCCGTATTCTCCGGCTTCACGCTCAGATCAATCTGAGGGACGGTATAATTTTTGCCGATAAAATCATTCATAGTCTTACTCCGCTATGGCTCTTATTCTGAACGCCTTGACGCCGTGGGGCTCGACAAATGCGCTGAGCGTTGTGTTGATGACGGAAGTCTCCTTTGTCCACAGGTCATATACTTCATATTCCTGCGCAAGCGGAGTGGTTATATACGAGCGGCAGACGATATCGTCCATGCGGTGCTCAAAATATCTTGTGTCGCTGCCCTTGTTGAAGAAGCAGACCGCGACATCGCCGTTTTCAAGCGGCTTTATGAGCGTATCGGCTATGATAGTCGTCTTTATTCTTCTGCACTGCTCGCCGAGCGAATCCTGATCGATAGCAATCATATCTCTGTCGGTGAGTATTTTCAGCGTCTCGTTCTCCGTGTCGGCGGTGCCGTCCTCGCGGATAAATTCACGCACATCGTTGCCGAGAATGAGCGGAGCCGCCATGAAGCACCAGAGGGTGAAATGGCTGCGGTTCTCTTCGGCAGTCAGATCGCCGTTGCCGACCTCGAGCATATCCGGGTCATTCCAGTTGCCCTTGCCGGAATATTTGAATAGATTGACATTGACTTCGTATATGCCGAGAACCGACTTCCAGTTTGCCTGGATATCGGGCGTTGTGCGCCAAAGGTTGCCCGCCGCTGCGCCCCAGCGCCACGGGAGGTTTCTGCCCCACTCGCAGATGGAATAGACTATCGGGCGCTCCTCTGTGCCGTTTTTGTCGGCATATTCGGCGGTTGCACGCATGAGCTCTCTGCCCATCTTCGCATACTGGATGGCCGCGCTGTCCTGCCTCGAAGCGACGGGGTTTTCAAGCTCGATTGTGTTCGAGCCCGCTTCGAGGGTTATCTTCACCTGATGTCTGCCGTCGGCGGTGAAGCCCTTGGTCGGCGGGACGGTGGTGGTATATTTATCCTCGCCGTTGACGGTGACTTCGAGATATTTGAAGCTGTTGCTCTTCTTTCTGATTCCGAGGGTGAGTGAATATTCGCCCGCCTCCGGGACTTCGACGGTGAACACCGCCGAACCTCTGTGGGCGGAGAGACCGGAGATATATCTGCCGGAATCGAGGCGCTCGTCCTCCATTATCTTCGCGTCGCCGAAGAGAGCCGCATCGTCTGCGGGGACGTTAGTCTCGAAAGAGCCATCGGCATTGGAGACGCAGATATATTCAATATAGGGCGCGCGCATCGGGATAGGCACATTGTGGCAGAAGTCATATTTGAAATATTCGACTCCCCACTCGGCGAACGTGTCCGCATCTATAGCTTCATTGCCGAGGCTCGCGGGCAGATCCTCGCAGGTAAGCGACCCGTTGGAGGAATATATTCCGAGCTTGAGTCCGAGGTTGTTGACGCTCTTGACAAGCGCGGGTATGCCGCTCGGGAAGTTTGCAAAATCGCCCTGGAGTCTGCCGTTCTCGTCGCGCATAGAGGACTGCCAGCAGTCGTCGAGATTGACATACTGATATCCCACGTCCGCGAGTCCGCTCGCCTTCATGGCTTCGGCCGTTTCGAGAATGAGCTTCTCGTCGATTCTGTTTCTGAATGTGTTCCAGCTCGACCAGCCCATCGGTGGGGTCAAAGCCGTGCCGTTTGAATATTTTTCATCGGTCGGGAAAGTGAGCTTGACGCTGTTAATCGCGTTTTTTGCCATATCCTCCGCCTCGTTTTTATCGGGCAGAATGTTCGGCGCAAACTTCTTGACCGCCGCATATGCTCCCGCAGCGACGCCTGCGAGGGCAGTCAGTTTGAATATCGATCCCATGAATATCAGTCCTTTCGGTTTAAAAACAAAAATCCACTTCTGCGAGGTTGTAAACCCTGCAAAACTGTGGTATTATTTAGTTGAACAAAAGACGCAGTTGAAGCCGTCTTTCAATAGAAATATATCATATATACGCTTTTTGTCAAGGCAAAACGCGAAGATACGGAGGAAAACATGAGCACACAGAGACTTGTTAAAACATTCTGCGACCTTGTTTCAACAGGCAGCGAAACGGGTCACGAGCGCGCATTCTGCATAGAACTCGAAAAGGCGCTTATCGAAGCGGGATTCGAGGTTGAGCGCGACGAAGAGGCCGGCAAGAAGTGCGGCTCGGACGGATTCAACATATACGGCTATCTCCCCGGCGAGGGCGAGAGCGTGCTGCTCTCCTGCCACACAGACACCGTCACTCCCGGCGCGGCGGTCACGCCAATTGAGCGCGACGGAGTTATATATTCTGACGGCACGACAATCCTCGGCTCGGACGACAAGTCAGGCATAGCGGAGATAATCGAGGCTGTCGCAAGGCTCAAGGAAAACGGCGAAAAGAACAGACCCGTCGAAGTCCTGTTCTCCCTCTCGGAAGAAGTCGGCATGCTCGGCTCGCGCTATGCGGACTACGGCAAGATAAAGAGCAAGACGGCTCTTGTGCTCGACGGCGAGGACATCGGCGAGATAGTCAACTCCGCCGCGGCAAATATAGTCATGTCATTCAGATTTTTCGGCAAGACGGCACACGCCGGCATCTGCCCCGAAAACGGCATTCACGCCCTCAAGGCGGCCGCATATGCTATCTCAAATATTCCCGTGGGTCATGTTGACGAGATAAGCGTGCAGAATGTCAGCAACTTCATCTCCGAGGGCGCAACAAACATTGTTGCGGACAAAGCGTCGTTTGACATGGAGTTCCGCTCATATGACGAGGACACGGTTCAGAAGCATATTGCCGACGCGCTTGCGGTCATGAAAGAGGCGTGCGAGAAATTCGGAACCACATTTGAATATGACAGCGAACGCCACTCCGGCGCGTTCACCGTTGACCCAGAGTCGCAGTTCATAAAAGATATTTTCGCGGCATACGAAGCGGCGGGCATACGCCCGTATCTCTCCAAGACGCTTGGCGGCTGCGACGCTTCAAACATTGCACTGCACGACATTGCCGTTGTCAACATCGGCACGGGTATGCGAGACGTTCACACGACAGCAGAGAACATCTCAATAAAAGACATGGAGGACAGCACGCGCTTCCTCTGCGAACTGCTCAAGGCATAAACAGTACCCCCGAAAGGAGCTTTTGATATGAAACTTATAACAGCGGTTATCGGCAAAAAGGACCTCAACCCCGTCTGCGACGCACTCAGGGAAGCGGGATATTCATTCACGAAGATCCCGACCTCCGGCGGATTCCTGCGCAGCAGCAACATGACTCTGCTCATCGGCGTTGACGACGACAAGCTCGCCCATGCGGTCGAGCTGATAAACAGCAACTGCAAGACCCGCACCGAGCAGGCTGAGGACAAGAAAGTCAAGGTCGGCGGCGCAACTCTGTTCGTGACAGATGTTGAGCGGTTTGAGAAGATGTAAAAAAACAATAAGCCGCCCGGATATCGGCGGCTGCGAAAGAAAAACGAACGGCTGCAGCAAATCGCTGCGGCTGTTTTTTGTATGACGAAAAATATATAATAAATAAAAAGCGCGGGGACAAGCAATGAACAATAGCGAAAACCGGTCGGAGCAAAAACTTCGACCGGTTTTTTATTTGAGATAAGCCGTAAATTCTATTGTGTTGCCGTCCGTAAGCTCGGCCTTTATCGAGCCCTTATGAGCCTCCGCTATGCCCCGCGCTATCGAGAGTCCTATTCCGAAGCCGCCCGCGCTTCGCGCCTTGTCGGTGCGGTAAAAACGGTCAAACAGCTTCTTTGTCTCGTCCGCGTCAACATTTTTGCAGCCGTTTGACGAGCGTATAACAACACCCCGCCTGTTCTTTTCGAGCCTTAGCGTTATAGGGGAGCCGGGAGAGGCATATTTCACGGCGTTGTCAATCAAAACGGATACCAATCGGCGCACCGCATACTCGTCGCCCGTATAGCGAATACCCGGAGCGATATCCGTTTCGAGCCTGCGCCCCGGACGATAAGGTGGTGGCTGCGTGTTCTGCGTTTCTCTTTGGATAGCTTCTGACGCAACATTTTTTCCCGGTTCTCAAACTGCTGGATTTTCTTCTTTCCGTCCTCAATCACGGCTTGCAGCTCCTCGCGGGTTTTCTCTCTCGGTTTCGTCATGGGTGGTCGCTCCTTTCTGTCCGTAGACATAGAAAAAGGACAGTCGATTTGCTCGGCTGTCCTGATGGTAGTATTAAATTTTCATGGGGTTATCCGTTGAAAGAACTTAGGTCAAGCGCACCATTATTTATCAGCTCTTGGATAATGGTAGCCAAATCGTTTTTCACACTTTCGCTTTCAGTTTTTGCACCCGCATTTTCAACATATACGGTGCTATCTCCCAACTTAAAGGTCGCATAGTAAATTACATTCTGTTCTCCCACGCTGTTCCGGTCTGTTACAAAATATCCTGCCGTCACGCTTGTGCCATTTACTTCGCTACTTTCTTCACTTCCTACAATCTTCGTATCAAGTAGTGCTATATCCGTTGTAGATATTACCACTTTGGCATTTTCGATTTTTCCCTCAAAACCAATCAATTCTTTGTTGCTGTCGGAAACAGTATCATCAACACGAAAAACTGCATGAGCTGTAACGGTCAAGTTTGGAAAAAGAGATGCAGCTTCCGTTTCCGTAAGTTGCCTTGTTGTTATAGTCCCGTCAATGTCAATGCTTGAGCCAGCAGTTTTCGATTTTACAAAGATGATTTCATTTCCGTTGTCCAAAGTGGCAATGTCAGTTTTGTTCCCGAACAATCCACTTTGAAATACGCCTACGCCTAAAACAGCAATTACTGCAAAGCAAGCCGCCATAGCTCCCCACTTAACCCAACCGGGTTTCTTTGCTTTCTTTTTGTAGTTAAGGGCTTCATCAACATATTTCGTATCAAGTTCACTCATAGCGTCGGAAAACTTTTTTGCGTTCATACGAATACCTCTCTTTCAATCAAATATTGCTTCATCTTCTCGCGGATACGGGTCAGCCGGACAGAAATGTTTTTTTCTGAAAGCCCCATAAACTCGGCTATGTCCTTATAGCTGTCGGAAAACCAATAGCGGCGCATGAAAATAACGCGGTTTTCGGTAGTCAGCGTGTCTAAAAATGCTTCAATGATACGGGCTAACTCTTTGGCTTCGATTTCTGCTTCTACTGTATTCGGGGCTGCTATACAGGCTTCAATTTCTTCCAAAGCAATCGTGTAATGGCTGCTCCGTTTGGCTGCTTCCTTTCTCCAATAGATTTTGAGTGAAATGTTCCGAACGATTTT
>CAVAWW010000084.1:0-6654 GCA_963592475.1 bacterium | reverse complement strand
AACAAGGTATGACGGAAGATAGGCGTGGTCGGTACCGATATCGGCAGCGACCACGCCCTTGCGCACCATATCAGCCGCCGTTTTCAGGCGGGGTGAAAGCACGATCATTTACTTGGAAGCGAGATACTCATTGATCTCGTCAACAAGTGAATCGACATCAACGCCGTGAACCATGCAAGCCTGCTCAACGCTCTCGCCTCTGGAGGCGGGGCAGCCGAGGCAGTGCATACCCATCTCAAGGAAGTACTTTGCGGTACCTCTGTCGGCGTCAAGTATATCTCCGATAAGCATATCTTTTGTAATTTCAGTCATAATACAACTTCCTTTCCTGTTTATACTTTCATTTTACCACAGTTTTGGCGGCATATCAATTATTTTTCAAGCTTTTCGCGGTCGATAATAATTGACTCTATTATATATTTCGGTCGATGCTTGGTCTCCGTGTATATCTTGCCGACATACTCGCCGATAATGCCGAGCATGAACAGCTGAAGTCCGCCGAGCGCCCACACGGATGCGCCTATACTCGCCCAGCCTGCAACTGCGTGACCGGTCGCCTTGCTGACGATGCAGTAGATAAGCATTGCAAGGCACACGAGCAGAGAGAATATACCGAGCGTTGTGGCAATTTTGAGCGGTCTGACGCTGAACGAGGTTATTCCCTCAAAGGCGAACGAGAGCATCTTTTTCAGCGGATATTTCGACTCGCCCGCAAGGCGCTCCTTGCGCTCATACTCGACAGTCGAAGTCTTGAAGCCTATCTGCGGCACTATTCCGCGCAGGAACAAATTCACTTCGTCGAACTCGCTCAGAGCGTCGAGAGCGCGGCGGCTCATGAGCCTGTAATCGGCGTGGTTGAAAACTATCTCAACGCCCATTGCCGCCATGAATTTATAGAATCCCTCGGCTGTAAAGCGTTTGAAGAATGTATCTTTTTTGCGCGAAGAGCGCACACCGTAAACTATATCATCACCCGCAATAAAATTGTCCACCATCTTTTCAATGGCATTGACATCGTCCTGGAGGTCGGCGTCGAGGCTTATCACGGCGTCAGCGTATTTTTTCGCGGTCATAAGTCCCGCGAGCAGAGCGTTCTGATGACCCTTGTTGCGGGAAAGATTTATTCCGGCAAAAATGCCGTCATCGGCGCAAAGGGCGCTTATTATATTCCATGTGTTGTCCTTTGAGCCGTCGTTGACGAAAGTTATTTTGCTCTCGGGCGATATTTTGCCGCTGTCTATCATGGACTGCATGACGGCTTTCAGCTGCCTTGAAGTCTCGGGCAGAACTTCTTCTTCGTTATAGCACGGAACAACGAGCCATATATTTTTCATTTTCTCTGTCTCCGTAATCTCTGATTTGTCACTGCTAATATAGCATTTCTGTTCTCTGTTGTCAATAAAACACGATGTTTGTTCACAAATATAAAAAGATTGTTGCAATACCGGCGATTTTATGCTTTAATATACTGGTGCAACTTTTTTGGCAAAAATTTTTATCAGAATGAGGGATCTTTAATGGAGAAAAAACGAAGCAGCTTTACAGGGCGCGTCGGTTTCGTTCTGGCGGCGGCAGGTTCTGCAGTCGGGCTCGGAAACCTTTGGCGTTTCCCCTATCTTGCGGCAAAATACGGCGGCGGTATCTTCCTGCTCGTCTACATTATTCTCGCGATAACATTCGGCTTCGCGCTGATGGTGACTGAAATTGCCATCGGCAGAAAGACCGGGCTTTCCTGCATCAGCGCATACAAGAAGCTCGACAAACGTTTCGGCTTCATGGGCTGGCTGTCCGCATTTGTGCCTGTTATTATAACCCCCTACTACTGCGTTATCGGCGGCTGGGTCATCAGATATTTCGCCGAGTTCGTTTCGGGTCACGGCAAGGATCTTGCCACAAGCTCCGCCGATTTCTTTTCGAACTTCATCGGAATGAAGGGCGGCATAGTTGACAACCCAATGCTCTGGTTCATCATTTTCGTCGCGCTCACCTCCGCCGTCGTTATATTCGGCGTTGAGAAGGGCATCGAAAAGGTCAGCAAAGTAATGATGCCGATACTCGTTATACTCTGCGTGGTTATCGCAGTTTTCGCGCTGACAATTGACGGCGCGCTCGCAGGTCTCAAATATTACCTGCTGCCCGATTTTTCAAAGTTCTCCTCCGCAACCGTTCTCGGTGCGCTCGGCCAGCTGTTCTATTCGATGTCGCTGGCAATGGGTATCATGATAACCTACGGCTCATATATGAAGAAAGAGGACAACATCGAAAAGAGCGTGCGCCAGATCGAGATATTCGACACCGGTATTGCTCTTCTCGCGGGTCTTATCATCATCCCCTCGGTCGTCGCATTCAACGGCGGTTCGGCTGACGGAATCAACGCGGGCCCCGGTCTTATGTTCATCACCCTGCCCCAGGTCTTCAACGCCATGGGATCAATAGGCGGTGTGGTCGGCACGCTGTTCTTCCTGCTCGTTTTCTTCGCGGCAATCACTTCTTCCATCTCCCTCATGGAGACGGTCGTTTCGATGGTCAGAGACAAGCTCCACTGGAACCGCGTAGTCGCGACTGTCGTTGTTACACTGGGTACTGTAGCCATCGGTACGCTCTCCGTTCTCGGCTACGGCCCGCTTGCAAACTTCAAGATTTTCGGCATGCAGATGCTCGACTTCTTCGACTTCATCTCGAACTCTGTGCTCATGCCAATCGTCGCTTTCCTGACCTGTATTCTTATCGGTCATGTTGTCGGCACAAAGGTCATCGCGGACGAGGTCGGACTTTCCGCCAAATTTACTGGCGAGAAGCTGCACCGCGTGATGATAAAATGGGTAGCCCCGATTCTTCTCGTTGTTATCCTCGTCGCGCAGGTTCTTTCCGCCTTCGGCATCATCACGATCTGACAGATAAAATTAACGGCGCACCGTCTGAAAGAATCAGGCGGTGCGCTTTTTTGCTATAAGATAGACAGAGATATAAATACACACGCACAGCAGAGTGAAGTTGTTTCCTGTTTTTATGAGCAAAATTATCCCGCACACGGTCAGAGGAATCAGCAAAACGGCGGCAAAGATATCAACTACTCTTTCAGCCGTGCGCTCCTCATATTTGAGCAGCAGCAAACTTTTGAGCGCCGCCGCGCCGTCCATCGGCTCGACGGGCAGGAGATTGAAAACGCCTATACCCGCACTCAGAGCCGCAAGCTTCAAAGCGTTTGGATACCATCGCGCAAACGGCAAAGCGGCAAGCGAGACAATAAAATTCGCCGCAGGTCCCGCGAGGGCGCAGACAGCCTCTCGGCGGTAATCGAGGCACATTTCTCCCCTCTCTATCCTCATACCGAACACGCTGAGAATTATCGCATCGGGCGGCGCGGAGCAGAGGGTCAAGAGCAAAATATGCCCCGCTTCATGCAGAGCACAGCAAAGAAAAATAAGCAGCGCCGTTCCGCTTTTATCGAGCATAAGAATAACGGCGGCGGACGCGGCGAACGGAAAGCCCAAATCAATGCGGGTCGTTTTTATATAAAAATGCATCAGATATTTTCGCCGAAAAGCAGACGCGCGGGATCATATTTGAGCCCGTTTATCCGCACTTCAAAATGAAGATGCGGTCCGGTCGCCATGCCCGTTGAACCGACGAGGGCTATCGTCTCGCCCTGGCGAATAACCGCATTCATGGGCGCCAAAATCTCGGAACAGTGACAATAAAAAGTTTCAAGCCCGTCCGCGTGGGTCAGGCGGATATACTTGCCGGCTATCTCATCCTCGCCGACCTTGGTGACGGTGCCGTAAAATGCGGCGGAAATCGGACTCCCCTGCGCCGCCGCGATATCGAGCCCCGAATGGAGCGACGCTTCGCCCGTAAACGGATCTTCACGCCTGCCGAACGGCGAACTGACCCTGCCGCTGACCGGCATATGCGCGCTCATAGTTGTGTAATAAGGCGAGAAGCTCATTCTATACGCCTTTACATTGAGCTCAGACGAGCCTTTGCCGAGACTTTCGGTGCTCGTTTCGGAATCTTTATCACTGTCGGCAAGCGCGCCTGCGGGTTCAAACACAAAGCCCGCGGCGCTCTTTATTTTTCCCCATGCTTCACGCGCATTTATGCTATACTGCATGGCGGATTTATATGTATTCTTAATCGTCTCAAAGCTCGCGGGAGACAGCCTGCGTATGCCGAAAATCAGACCGACGGCGGCGGCGCAGATAATGAGCTGGAGCAATATAAGACGCGCTCCGGCGTCGCCGCTCTTTTCGCGTTTTGCATTCGGCTCAGCATCGAGCCCCATCTGCGCGCGGTATTCTTCGCGCGTCATGCGTCCGTTTTCCGCGTCCATACATCCGCCTCCAAAATAGATATCATTTAAATCTATGCGGACAGGTCGGATAATATGAAAAGAGGCCGCCGCATTCAGATGCAGCAGCCCGAAATATCAAATTTTCTCAGCCCTTGAGACCGCGTTCCTGTCTGTCCATATCCTCGACGACGATATCGTATATCTCGCCGAGAGACGCGCAATATTCAAGCACCTTCCACGGCTCGTTGGTATGAAAATGAATCTTTATCAGCTCTTCGTCGCCGACGGCAAGAAGACAGTCGCCTTTGAAATGCTCGGTGAAATAATCGTTTATAACATCTTCGTCAAGATCGTGGCCGTCGATAAGAAGCTGGGTATCGTATCTGAATTCAAGCATGATTTTTCTCCTTTTGCGCCTTGTCATATATTATATCCCTTCATCGGCGGGATATCACAACGATATGTATTTTAACACAGGAACGCAAAAATGTATATAGACAATCTGTAAACATTCGAATAATTAAAGACCCGCCGAAACGGGTCTTTGATTTATCAATTATCAGTCCGAATAGCCGGCGATGAATTCGCGGGTACGCTCGGATTTGGGATTGTCGAACACCTCTTCGGGCGTTCCCTCCTCCTCGATAACTCCGTTATCCATGAAGATTATCCTGTCCGCCGCCTCGCGTGCAAAGCTCATTTCATGCGTGACGATAACCATCGTCATCTTTTCGGCGGCAAGGTCTTTTATGACCTTGAGAATTTCTCCGGTGAGCTCGGGGTCGAGTGCGCTCGTCGGCTCGTCGAAGAACAGAATCTTCGGCTTGAGAGCCATTGCGCGGGCTATCGACACGCGCTGCTGCTGACCGCCGGAAAGCTCGCAGGGATAGTTATTCATCTTCTCGCCGAGTCCGACTTTGCGCAGCAGAGCCTTGCCGTTTTCATCTATCTCGGCGAAGATAGCCTTGCGGTTCTTCTTGAAATCCGGGCGGCTCTTCGCATGGATTTTCGCGGCGAGAGTGACATTTTCGAGCGCCGTATACTGCGGGAACAGATTGAAGGACTGGAACACGAGTCCTATCTTGAGCTGATTCTCGCGCTGCTGCTGAGCGGAGAGCTTATCGGTATTGCTGCCGTCAAAAACAACGCCGCCGTCAACGGTTATCGAGCCGCTGTCCGCAGTTTCGAGCATATTGATGCAGCGCAGCAGAGTTGTTTTTCCGCTGCCCGATGAACCGATTATAGCGAGGACATTCTTCTCTTCAAGCGAGAAGCTTATGCCTTTGAGAACCTCGGCATCGCCGAAGGATTTTTTGAGATCTTTAACTTCAAGTATAGCCATGATCAACCTCTGTAATAGTTAAGTTTCTTTTCGAGCGCATTAAAGAGCAGAGTGAGAACTCCGCAGAAGATGAGATAGAATATCGCAGTATAGAACAGTGGCCAGATTATGGCGTAGACTTTAACGATATTCTGAGCCGACATAATAAGCTCGCCGACTGCGATAACATTTGCGAGTGAAGTATCCTTGACGAGCGTAATTACCTCGTTGCTCATCGGCGCCATGATACGCTTGACGACCTGGAACAGCACTACTTTGAAGAAGGTCTGGGTCTTCGTGAGTCCGAGCACCTGACCCGCCTCATACTGACCGACCGGGATGCTCTCTATGCCGCCGCGGTATATCTCCGAAAAATACGCCGCATAGTTGATTATGAACGCTATGATAACAGCGATTATGCGCGATCTGAACGGCGTGCCGAACACAAGACCGGGAACATAAAAGACGACCATGATCTGGAGCATCAGCGGCGTTCCGCGGATTACCCACACAAAAGCGCGGCTGATCCAGCGCAGGGGCTTAAAACGGCTCATCGAACCGAGAGCTATCGGCAGGCCGAGCGGTATGGCTGCGACGAGGGTTATAAAAAATATCAGCAGCGTATATTTAAAGCCCCCGAGCAGCTGAGCGTTGACGCCGAGAAAATCCATTTATGTATCCTTCTTCCTTTGAGGTTATCTGACTTCGATATATATTAAACCATTTTTGAGCACAGCGCAAGCCCCGCCGCAAGAATCGGCAGGACCTGCGTGATATTTAATTTGTTGCTTTACTGAGCGATGATTCTGCCGGAGAGGTTATACTTTTCGGCAAGCTTTGCAAGAGTACCGTCATCGTAGAGCTCCTTGATAGCGGCGTTGATCTTCGCGGTGAGCTCGGTGTCGCCCTGGCGGATACCGACCGCATAGACCTCGGAGTCTGCGCTCGAGATGACATCGACTATCATAAGATCGTCATAGTCGGTTCCCTCGCCGATGCTGCCCGCTGCGGTAACAGCGTCGATTATCGCGATATCGGC
>CAVAWW010000083.1:0-6698 GCA_963592475.1 bacterium | reverse complement strand
GAGTCACACGCTTTTACTTTGCTATGGTTCAAGTGATAGACAAATCCCAATTTATCTATCCGTTCAATCATATTGTTCAGGCTTCAATATACGCAAGAAAAGCCTCGGTGAACATCACTGCCGGGACACGGACTGCTTTAGACCCTCGGTTTTCGCCGGGCTAAAATTTTATCCCGGCTCCTTTCGGAACCGGGACTTTTGCTTTTATTTTATTTTTTACGGCTTCCAGATGAACCAGATGAGAAGATATCCGGTTATGACCGCTGCGAGGGTGAAGGGCACGCCGTATTTCATGAAGGTCGTCGCCTTTACCTCGTGACCCTCCTTGCGGAGAATGCCGATGCCCGCGATGTTCGCGGATGCGCCGATCGGGGTCAGGTTGCCGCCGAGGGTCGCACCGCAGAGCAGACCGTAGTACATAATTTTTGGGTCGATGCCGAGGTTGACGGCGATGACCGGGATAACGGTGAGCATGGTCGCGGTGTATGGAATATTGTCGATGAATGCCGAGAGAATAACGGACATCCAGACTATGACAGTGTAGACGATGAATACGCTGCCGGAGCTTCCGCCGACTTTCGATATGGCGTTGCCGATGATATCAATAACGCCCGCGTTTTTGATGCCGCCGATGACGACGAAAAGACCGGTCAGAAGAATGATGGTGTAGTAGTCGATCTCCTTGAATGCGTTCTTGACTATCTCGGTGTTCTTGCGGAACAGCTCGCGGATTATGCCGACGAAGAAGAAGAACATGCAGATAAGACCATTGGTTATCTCGGGCTTGTAGAACTGACCCTCAGCCGCGTTGCTCTTGTAGGGGATGAACGAAACGGCGATGAGGCAGACAACAGTCGCAATAAGCAGGAAGGTCGGGAACTTGTCCTCAACCTTTGTGCGGTCGTTGATATGTATCTTGTCGTTCTCCTTGCGGAACATGAAGAGGATTATCAGCGCGCTGACAATTGCACCCGCCTCAACGACCCAGAACATGCCGGGCTTGCCCTCGTCAACGAAGAAGTCGGAGAAATCGAGGTTCGCCGCCTTGGCGAGCAGAATTGAAGTCGTGTCGCCGACGAGAGTCGCCGCACCCTGGAGGTTCGACGAAACGGCGATGCAGATAATGCTCGGGACAGGGGAGATGTTGAGCTTCTTGCACAGTGCAAGTGCGACGGGCGCTATCATAAGAACGGTAGCGACATTGTCAACGAACGCGGAGACGATGCCCGCGAAAAGGCTCATGCAGACGATAGCCCACTTGACATTGGGCATCTTCGATATAAGAACGTCACTCATCAGCTGCGGCATCTTGGACTCGATAAAGAGATAGACCGTGCCCATCGTGCCGGCGATCATCATGATGACGTTCCAGTCGATTTCGCCGACAGCAGCCTTGAAAGTATAGCTGAAAGAGCTTCCCGAACCGAGGGAGAAAAAGTCCGCGCCGAAAAGGTCGGGCTTGAATGCGGCAATAGTGCCGAGGATAACGAAGATAACTGCCGATGCAACAGCGACATAGGGGCGGATCTTCTGAAACGCCATCATAAGAATATACGTTGCCGCGAAGAGCACCAGTGCGGTTATAGTGATACTGCTCATGCTTCACACTCCAAAATATTTTTTTCGCAGCGAACGCTCAGCGACCGATTTTTCCCCAAAGAAAAACGCGCTCCCTACCGGAGCGCGAAACCGCCACTTCATTTTAAGCATGGCAACACAAAAACCGCATTGCTTCAACCTCAAATAAATAATCCGCATATTTGACGGATTATGACAGACTCCACCACTCATTATTCGGCTGCAAAGGACATTATATAAAATTTTTCCATAGCCGTCAAGGACTTTTTGACTATTTTTGCAACTGCCTATATCAGTTCGGATATAACCGCGTTTGAGACGAGAAGGCCCTGCCTTGTCAGCGCAATGTGCTCATTGTCGCATACCGTCAGACCGGCTTTTGAAAACTCAATGCATTTTTTGATTATGTCCTCCGGCACGCCGTGCCCGAACCGCTCTTCTGCTTCTGAAAACACAAGACCTTTGTTCAGCCGCAGACGGAGCATGAGATATTCTTCAAAGCTCCCGCCTTCGCCGTCGCCCGTGGGCTCGCAGCCCGCGATAAAGCTCTTTATATCGCGCGGGAAAAAGAATCTCCTGCCGTCTATAAACGAGTGCGCCGCCGGGCCTATGCCGAGATATTCGTCGCAGTCCCAGTATTTCAGATTGTGGCGGCTCTCATATCCCGGCTCTGCAAAGTTCGATATCTCATATTGCATGAATCCGCGCTTTTCGAGCTCCTCGCACGCTGCCAGATACAGCTCGCAGGTCGCATCTTCGTCCGGCAGAGTCAGCTCGCCGCGTTTCTCGTAAAAACGCGTACCCTCTTCTATTTTTAAAATATATGCGCTGACATGGCGCACTCCCGCGTCCGCGCAGAAAGCGATGCTGTCTTTGAGCGAATTCACCGTCTGCCCGGGGACGGCGAGCATGAGGTCGAGCGATATATTATCTATCCCCGCGTCCTGCGCGCGCTTTACGGCGAGCGAAACATCGTCCCTGCCGCTGAGTCTGCCGAGCGCACGGCTTTCGCCGTCGTTTGCCGACTGCATACCCATGGATATCCTGTTGACTCCCGCTTCTCTGAGCAGAGCGAAATCAAGATTCTTTTTCGCCGCGTCAAACGGATTGATTTCAACGGTTATCTCGCAGTTCGAAGAAAAAAACTCCCTCGCCGCGCCGATGATCCTGCCGAGCCTCTCCGCTCCCAGCGCCGACGGAGTGCCGCCGCCAATATAAACGGTGTCCGCAGTTATGTTATATTTTGCCGCAAGAGCGGGAATGCGGTGGATAAGCGTGTCGGTGTAGACATTCGCCGCGCTTTCGTCAAGGCGCAGAGAATAAAAATCGCAGTAGGGGCACTTGCTGCGGCAGAACGGTATGTGAATATATAACCCCGCGTTTTTGCTTTTCATTTTCCCGCACCTCCCGCAAATTATCGCTTTATAATAATGTATAATAACACAAAGATGTTATTCAAACAATCCGTATACGGCATTTTTGCCGAATTTTATGTGCAAAATCACAACTTTTTGTATGGTAATTGTTGCTTTTTGCCAAAAGCTGTGTTATAATCGTAAAGCTTGATTTTTTAAATAGGAGGTCGTCTTTTGGCACAGGAACAGACAGCCGCGGTCAATCCGCAGGCAGGATCCGGCGAAGATTCGTCAGGATACGTCTTTCAGAACAGACGCTATGTCGGTACGAAAGAGACTGTCGCTTACGTCGTCTATGATATGTCGCAGAGCTTCAATATCAACGCGTATTCGCAGAGATTCGTCACCAACATCCTTCAGGTCAGCCTGAAGTTTCAGCGAATAGCGAATGTTATCAACGGTATTTGGGACGTTATCAACGATGTGCTTTTCGGTGCGATAGTTGACAAGACGAGAACCCGCTGGGGCAAGTTCAAGCCCTATCTCGTCGCGCTCGGTATCCCCGGCACAATCGGTACGTGCATTTATTGGCTCATGCCCCTCATATTTGCGGGCAGAGGTCCGAACGATATCTGGAAATTCATCGGATATCTTCTTCTCATGGTCGTGCGTGAAGGCGCGGGAACATTCCGCGATATCGCACAGAAGGGTATCCAGTCTACGATAACCCCGCACCCTGTTGACAGAACGAGAATTATCACTATTGCGAACTTTGCCTCCGGCTTCCTCGGAGAGAAGCTGCCCGAGCAGATAATGACCGTTCTCCTTGACCTTATCGGCAGAAATAAGATCAAGCTTACTCTTCAAGGTACTTTTGTCGGCATGGGTATTTTTACTGCCGTTGTCGCAGGCGCAGGTGCTATGTGGTTCTTCTTTATTTGTAAAGAGAGAGTCATGCAGTCCGTCGAGCGTCCGAGCATCAAGGCGGGTATCAAGTCGATAATCAACAACAAGCCGATACTTCTTATGACGCTTTCCAAGATGCTCAGCGGCTTCTCGGTCGGCGGCAGCAAGTCGGATTATCTTATCGACGTTCTGAACTTTGCTTCGCTCAATATTATTACCGGTATCCCCGGCTCGATAATCAACCCCATCAGCTATGCGATAGTTCCGTGGTTCAGACGGCACTTCTCGAGCCGCTTCCTTTATATCATGGGTACATATGTCGGCGATATCCTGCTCGTGCCGGTGTTCCTCGTCGGCTGCATCGGCGGCAAGAAGCACGGACTTTATAAGAAGGTCGTTCCCATGGCGATCGCCCTCACCTTGTGGGAGACGCTGTTCATGATTTTCTACGGCGTGCGTAAGGTCATTCCGACCGAGATGTACAACGAGGCAATGGACTACTGCGAATGGAAGAACGGCTACCGTACAGAAGGCATGACGAGCGTCGCTCAGGGCCTTGCTCAGAAGCTTTCGAGCATCGTCAGCAGCTATATCGCGCTGTTCATCAAGCAGCTTATCGGCTATGACCTGACTGCCTACACAAGAGGCACCGCGCAGTCCGATAACACCAAGTTCGGTCTGTTTGCAATGTTCACCATCATCCCGTTCATCACAACCTCCCTCGGCATCATCCCGATGCTCTTCTATGATCTGAACGATAAGAAGAAGGAGAAGATGTACGAAGAGCTGCTCGAGAGAAGAGCTGCAATGTCCAAGGAGGCAACCTCCGGCGACCTTGAAGCTCTCGAGAGACTCGCAAAGGCTCAGATGGATATAGGCAGCAAAAAGAACGAGCTGTAAAGACTTCCTCATAACAAATAGAATTTATCCTCCGTATGTAATGTACGGAGGATTTTTTATGCCCGCTTTTTGTATGCAGAAATATACAGTTCAAAATTTATACACATTGAAGCAACAATGTTTGATAAAACTGTTGCAATTGCATAAAAATTATGTTATGATTCAAAAGTAAAAAAATGCAGACAGGAGGTAATGCTTTGGCAGAAGAAGTAAAAACCGCTGCGGTCGGCAATCAAGCCGGCGGTAATGCCGAAAATAGCGGATATGTTTATCAGAACAGACGCTATGTCGGAACCAAAGAGACGGTTGCATATGTCGTCTACGATATGTCGCAGAGCTTCAATATCAATACATATTCCGGACGCTTTGTCACCAACATTCTCCAGATAAGCCTGAGGTTCCAGCGTATCGCAAATGTCATCAACGGCATCTGGGATGTTATCAACGATGTTCTTTTCGGCGCAATAGTTGACAAGACGAGAACAAGATGGGGAAAATTCAAGCCTTATCTCGTCGCGCTCGGTATTCCCGGAACGATAGGAACGTGCATTTATTGGCTGCTGCCCATATTGTTTTCGGGCAGAGGGCAGGAGGATATCTGGAAATTTATCGGATATCTCGCGCTGATGGTCGTGCGAGAGGGCGCAGGAACATTCAGAGCGATAGCTCAGAAGGGTATTCAGGCAACGATAACGCCGCACCCCGTTGACCGAACCCGACTGATAACGATTGCCGATTTCGTCTCCGGTGCGCTCGGCGAAAAGCTGCCGGAACAGATAATGACGATTCTGCTCGACCTTATAGGCAGAAACAAAGTCAAGCTCTCCCTTCGCGGAACATTCGTTACCATGGGTCTGTTTACCGCTATAGTCGCGGGCGCGGGCGCGCTGTGGTTCTTCCTTATCTGTAAGGAACGTGTCATGCAGTCCGTTGAGACACCGAGCCTTAAAGCGAGTATCAAGTCGATAATCAACAATAAGCCTATTTTGCTTATGACGCTGTCGAGTATGCTCAGCGGATTTGCGGTCGGCGGAAGCAAGCAGGACTACTATATAGACGTTCTGAATTTCGCTTCCCTCGGTCTTATCACCGGTATCCCCGGCGCTATTATCAATCCGTTCAGTTATATGGCTGTGCCGTGGTTCAGACGGCATTTCTCGAGCCGGTTCCTGTATATTATAGGAAGCAAGATAGACGGAATACTGCTCGTCCCCGTGTTCTTAGTTGGCTGCATCGGCGGCAAGAAGCACGGACTTTATAAGAACATCTGGGTCATGGGTATCGCAATGACGCTCTGGGAGACCATCTTCATGATCTTCTACGGCGTGCGCCGCATAATCCCGACCGAGATGTACAACGAGGCTATGGACTACTGCGAGTGGAAGAACGGCTACCGTACAGAGGGCATGACGAGTGTTGCTCAGGGTCTCGCCCAGAAGCTCTCAAAAATCGTCAGCGACTATATTTCCACATGGATAAAACAGCTGATAGGCTATGACCTCACACTCTATGTCAGAGGTACCGCGCAGTCCGATTCCACAAAGTTCGGTCTGTTTGCAATGTTCACCATCGTCCCGTTCCTCACCGGTATCGTCAGCATCGTTCCGATGCTCTTCTATGACCTGAACGGCAAGAAGAAGGAGCAGATGTATGAGGAGCTTCTCGAAAGAAGAGCGGCTCTCTCCAAGGAAGCCACGCTGGGCGACCTTGAAGCGCTTGAAAAGCTTGCCAAGGCTCAGATGGAGATAGGCAACAGGAAGCAGGAGCTTTAATAAAATCAAAGAGCACTGCATACCAAACGACAAGTGTTTATAAAACAGCATCAGTCCCGACAGCAATGTCTGCCGGGACTTTTTGCATATATAAAGCTGCATAATATGACAGAACAGGTTGGTGGATTGGGGTTTGTAGGTATAAATACCGATGACAAACGGCCATCATAATATTACAAATCAGCAC
>CAVAWW010000082.1:0-6965 GCA_963592475.1 bacterium | reverse complement strand
CTTTTCTTTTGCAGGCGTTTTCTTTTTCAAATAAAAAGAAAATGCCGAAACGCGGAAAGTGTGAAAAGTTTGATTATAGTGGGACGCGAAGGTAGTAAGCCAATTATCAACAATTTACAATTGCTATGACCCTGTATCGCTATGCCGATATCGGACAGCCGCGAGGGCTGTCCCTACAAGTTGCATAGCAATAAAATTGTACAAATTTCACGGACGGATAATACCCGTCCTAAACAATTGTGCCGATTTATAATATTGCAGTAGCTGGTTATTGTCGGCACTTACAGCTACAAATCCAAATTTGCCTATCTCACAAAGGTACAT
The DNA here is from genome assembly GCA_963592475.1 of bacterium. Taxonomy (GTDB): domain Bacteria; phylum Bacillota; class Clostridia; order Oscillospirales; family Acutalibacteraceae; genus CAG-177. Next base: position 6,641 of record CAVAWW010000082.1, on the reverse strand, counting down.
TTTAAATAATATTTCATCTTGCAACGCATCAATATAAAGCAAAAAAATCCTACCCAACGGAAAACCATGGGTAGGATTCTTTCTTTATTATACGTTCCGCCGAACTGTCGGGGCTTTTTACTTTATCGGGACGATAACGAAGCTGTATGCAAGCTCCTTGCGTCCGTCAACTGTGTACTGCGGGAGAACATCGGGGCCGCAGCTGCCGGTGCCCGTGCCTCTGAGGAAGCCGTCAATGTCGATTGCCGTCGTGTTCTCGGAGTGGAGGTCGTCGCGGTGCATCGAGCGCTGCATCAGAGTCTGCGTGAAGTGCCTCGCTGTGAAGCTGAGATCTCTGTCAGGGTTGCAGATCATCAGTCCGACGCCGTCGGCATCCGTGATGCTGAGCTTGCGAACGCCTGTGCGCACTCCGTAATCCTGCGGCTTGATATAGAACTCATCCATATCGTTGACCGTGGTCTTGTATGTGCCGAATGTCGTGTGCTCTCTGAAATCGATCATGTTTTCACCGGGCCCGTAGCCGAGATATTCGATGTTCTCGAAGCTCATCGGCATCTCAAACACGAGACCGAAGCGCGGCAGAGCTGCAGCGGCTCTCTGCTGGGATTTCGAGTTGAATACCGTCTCGACTTTTATGCATCCTGCGGCGTCAACAGTGTATTTAAGATTGACCTTTGCAACAACGCCCTTCTTCGAGCGGAGGTTGAAGTCAACGGTGAATTTCGCCGAGTGCTTGGCCGAGGAGAAGTTCACTGAATGCGGAATAGCTTTTATGTCGTCGTATCCGGCCTTTTCCCACTTCGCAATGATAACTCTGTCGTTGTCAAGCATCGCGCGGAAAATGTTCGGAATGAAGCCCTTGTGCGCGGCGGGGGACTGGTTAATGAGCTCCTTTTCGCCGAGCTTGTAGGACGCTATCTCGCCGGTCTTGAGGTCGAATTTCACCGAGCCGCCGTCAAAGCTGACTTTTGCGGAGTTTCTGCCCTCTTTGCACTCCAATTTGCTGCCGGTCGGCAGAGCGACTTTCTTGTGCTCTGCCTTTATTATAACCTGCTCGCGCGCGATGAAAGCGTCGCCGTCGAAATATTCAAAGTTCATGCGGCAGTCGCAGCCGGCGGGAATCTTTGTTTTGAATGTCACCTTTTCGCTCTTGCAGGGCGCGATGTCGAGCGAGAAACGCTCCCTCTCTTCGCCCTCGATGCCGTCAACCGTCATCGAACGGACGATTGTGATATAACCCGAACTGCGGAAGCGGTTTGTGTTCGTGAAAGTGAAGCTGCCGTCGCGGTTGTACTTTGCTCTGACGGGGCGATAGACCGCCTGCATCTCAAGCGCGCCGCTCGAAGGTGTGCGGTCGGGGTGAACAAGACCGTCAACGCAGAAGTTGCCGTCGTGCTTCTTTTCGCCGTGGTCACCGCCGTAGGTGTATTCGTACGGACCATCGGTGTGATATACCGCGTGATCTGCCCATTCCCAGATGCAGCCGCCCATGAGATTGTCGTATTTATAGAAGCTGTCCCAGTATTCCTCCATCGCGCCGGGGCCGACACCCATCGCGTGGACATATTCGCACAGGAAGTAGGGCTTTGTCTTGTAGCATTTGCCCATCTGAGTTCCCTTGCCAACGCGCTCAACCTGCGCGTGTGTCGGGTACATGTCGGAGACCACATCGTAAGCCTTGCGCTTTGTGTGGATAACACCCTCGTAGTGAGTAGGTATCTCCGGGCAGGTCTCGTGCAGATAGTTGTAGCAGACATCCTGGCAGGCATAGCCGCCCGCCTCGTTGCCGAGCGACCACATCGTGATGCAAGGGTGACTCCTGTCGCGGTAATACATTCTCTTGACCCTGTCGAGATATCTCGGAGCCCACTTGAGATCGTGGCTTATCTTATTTATGTCATTGTGTGGAGCGAAAAATGCGCCGTGAGTTTCGATATCCGCCTCGTCGACTATATAAAGACCGTATGTGTCAGCAAGAGCTATCAGACACGGGTCGGGGGGATAGTGCGAGGTGCGTATTGCGTTGCCGTTATACTCCTTGATGAGTTTTACATCTTTTTCATAGTCGTCAAAGGTCATGACATAGCCGGTCTTGCCGTTTGTGTCGTGATGATTGACGCCCTTGAATTTGATAACCTGTCCGTTGAATGTAAAGGTGTTGCCCTTTATCTCCACTGTCTTGAAGCCCGTGATGTTTCTGAGCGTCATGAGCTCTTCGCCGTTCTTGTACAGTGTTATATAAGCGTTGTAGACTGTCGGGATCTCCGCGTTCCACTCGGTGACATCGAGATTATCGAATGTCATGTATGTAAGGCGCTCTGCCTTTACAGTCTCTCCGGCGATAACCTTGCCGTCCTTTTCGAGCGAGAGGGCGACTTCGCAGCCGTTTATCTTGCCTTCGAGCGTGATTTCGACATCCATCGTCCATTTTCCGTCTGCCTTGCGCGGGCGGATATAGTAATCGTTTATGTAGACTGCCGGAAGTCTGTAGAGAAGCACGTCGCGGAATATTCCGTTCTCGCGGAACATGTCCTGACATTCGAGATAAGTGCCGGAGCACCATTTGTGAACGACTGCGAGCAGCTCGTTCGTGCCCTCATATATAAATTCCGAGATATCGAACTCCGCCGAATTGTGCGCGCCCTCGCTGTAGCCGACATACATTCCGTTGACATAGAGATCGACGCACGGAACAACGCCGAGGAAACTCAGAATATGAACATCGTCGGAATTTGTCACTTCAAAAGTTTTGCGGTAGATTCCGGCGGACATATGCTCGGGCACATTCGGGTTGGGTAGGTCGAACTCGTAGGGGCAGTTGAGATAGACCGGCGGCTCATAGCCGGTGCGCTGCCATGTCGAGGGGACGTGTATCTTGTCGAACTCAACGCCTGATGCATCGAACACTTCGGGGATGAGCGAGATATCATTGTAATATTTGAAATCCCACTCGCCGGAGAGAACCTCGACAAGGTCGGAATCAGTGCGCTCGTGCCTGAGATCGACGGCGCACAGCTTCTCTTTTTTTGAATACGGTATAAAATATGCTCTTCCCGCGAGCTTGTTGTCCTCAATGACCTTGAAGTCGCGGTAATTTGTCGTGTTCAGCTTATACTCCATATAAGAGTACCTCCTCAAAAAGCGCAGTAGCGCAAATTATAAGCACGGATATATTAGCATATTTTTCATCAATCTTCAATCCGTTGGCGGATTTGTTCATAAAATTTTTTAAATGTCCTACCAATTTTGACTATTTTGTGGTATTCTTGTTGAGCCGAGAAAACCATATTGGCTTTTGAAAATTTTATCCCGCGAAAGGACTATTATATGAACAAACAGCACCCGATACCGTTTGACAAAGTGAATATCACAGGCGGATTCTGGAAAGACCGCATTGAGCTCAACGAGTCCGTGACGCTCGACAGCGTGCGCCGCAGATTTGAGGGCACCGGCAGGTTTTCCGCGCTCAGCTGCGAGTGGAAGCAGGGCGAGCCCGACCGCCCACACTTCTTCTACGATTCCGATGCGGCGAAGTGGATGGAAGCGGCGGCATATGTGCTCGAAAGAAAGAATGACAAGCAGCTTGAAAGCTATGTCGAGGATCTTATTGACCGCATCGAGAGGAACATGACCCCCGACGGATATTTCAATGTCTGGTATACCGTTGTTGAGCCGGGCAAACGCTTCACCGACCGCGACCATCATGAATTATACTGCGCCGGGCATCTTATCGAGGCGGCGGTAGCTTACTACGAAGCGACGGGCAAGCGCAGATTCCTCGATCTGATGTGCCGCTATGCCGGACTTATAGACGATGTTTTTCACAGGGACGATTCCGCAGCTTTCACGACTCCCGGGCATCCCGAGATAGAGCTCGCTCTCGTGCGCCTCTATCGCTGCACGGGCGAAAAGCGCTGGCTCGATCTCAGCCGCTTCTTTATAGATAAGCGCGGCAACAACGAAAAGGACAGGGGAGAAGCGAGCGGCTTCGCTTCCGAGGATTATCTCCAGGACAGAATCCCCCTGCGCGACCAGAGCGAAGCGGTCGGTCACAGCGTCAGAGCCTGCTATCTCTACAGCGCGATGGCTGATATCGCCTACGAGTGCGGCGACGAAGAATTGCTCGCGGCGGCGAACAGAATATTCAAAAACATGACGGAGCACCGCATGTATATCACAGGCGGCATCGGCTCGACCCGCATCGGCGAGGCATTCACCGTTGACGGCGACCTGCCCAACGAGACCGCCTATGCGGAGACCTGCGCCGCTATATCTCTCGCGATGTTCGCCCAGCGTATGTCGCTGACCGCTGTGGATTCGCGCTATGCCGATATCGTGGAGCGGGTCATCTATAACGGATTCCTCTCGGGCACTTCGCTCGATGGAAAGAGCTTCTTCTATGAAAATCCGCTGTCCATAGATCTTTTGAACCGCAAGATAAAATACTGGCGCGGCAATGAAGTCCGCCTGCCGATAACCCAGCGCGTCGAGGTGTTTGATTGCTCCTGTTGTCCGCCGAATGTCACCCGCTTTGTCGAGAGCATCGGAAAGTATATATATTCGTATGACAGCGACACCGTCTATGTCCATCAGTTCATAGAGAGCGATACGGATGTCGCAATAAACGGCGGCACGGCGCATATCTCCCAGTCGACGGACTACCCGTCCGACGGCTCGGTGACAATACGCGTCAGCGGTGCGCCCGCGAAACTTGCCGTCAGGATACCCTCGTGGTGCCGTGACTGCTCGGCGGGAGCCGAACGAGCCGAAAATCTCGGTATCAGTGGCGGCTATCTGTTCTTCGACTGTGAGGATGGTGCTAAGATAGAGCTGGATTTCGATATGTCGCCGGTCATTATATCCGCCGACCCGTCAGTGCATGAGGACTCGGGTAAGGTTGCCGTCATGCGCGGCCCCGTCGTCTACTGCGCCGAGGGAGTCGATAACGGCGATATATTCTCGCTCGCCGTTTCTCCGGAACTCAATGCTGAGCCCGTCGATCTCGGCTTCGGCATTCCCGCGCTCGATGTTGACGGAACAAGAAAGCTCGGAGCGGGCGCTCTGTATGCTCCGGCGGACGAGACAAAATATGAACCCGCACGCATAAGACTCATTCCGTATTTCGCCTTTGCCAATCGAGGCGAGAGCGATATGCAGGTCTGGATGAACATAAAATAATCAATATATATGTATATACTCGCCCTCTTTTGAGAGCGGGTATATTATTTTGCATTCCGTTTTATTGACACCGACATTTTCAATTGGTATAATTTGGTCAAAAACACAAAGGAGATAATTTTATGCAGCAGCTGGATATCCGAAGCTTCGATTCGACCCCGATACATTGCTATCTCTGGGATGACGTGGAGAATCCCAAGGGTGTTGTCCAGATATCCCACGGAATGTGCGAATATGCCGGCAGATATCATGAGACCGCGCAGATGTTCAATGAGCACGGCTATATAGTCTTTGCCGACGATCACCGCGCCCACGGAAACACCGAGACTGACGAAAACCGCGGCAGGCATCCCGGAGATATCGAGAAGAAAACAGTCAAAGACCTTGTCTTCTTCTATAATTGGCTCAAGGATCGCTACCATCTCCCGCAGGTGCTTATGGGTCACAGCTACGGCAGCTTCTTGGCGCAGGATTTTCTCCAGCAGGGGACTGACGTCAAGGCAGTCGCGCTCTGCGGAACCGCCGATATGGACGGCGCGCAGGCGGCTCTCGCTCTGCTCTGGCCGCTCGAGCTGTTCGCAAAGGACTGGTGCCCGAAGTTTGTCAATCCCGTCAGCGATATGATTTTCGACGCGCGCTATAAGGGCGAAAAAGGCCCGAGCCAGTGGGTGACGAGCGATGTCGCACGCCGACAAGTGTTTATCGATGACCCGATGGCGGGAATAGATATCAGCGTCAACTTCGATTGGAACATGATAAAGGCGTTCGGCAGGATATATAAAAAAGAAAACATCGCGAAGATAAGTCCCGATGTCCGCATCGGTATATTCAGCGGCGACATGGATCCCATCGGCGGCACGAAGTCGTCAAAGGCGAAGAAGCTCCTGCGCCGCTATCAGAAAGCCGGACTCAATGCCGAGATACATATATATAAAGATGCCCGCCATGAGCTGCACAACGAGAAGTGCCGCGACGAATATTTCCGCGATCTCGTCGGATTTTTCGACAGCGCAGTGAAAGCGGCAGAGCCAGTAAAAGCCTGAATCCGTTGTATATCAATGCCTGTGCGGTTCTCTGTGTCCGCGCAGGCATCTTTGATATCGGGGCTGCGTCAAATGAAATGAAAAAAATCTGAAATTTTTTGAAAATTAGTGTTGACAAGTCCCGCCGGTTGTGTTATTATAGTCGAGCACTTGAGGGACGGGTCAAACGAAAGCGAGAGCCGGACGAAAAGAAGAGTGCCGAGTACCTTGAAAATTAAACAACGAAAGAAACAAGGAACCCTGAGATTCGCGTCCTAGAGACGCAAAAAGTAATTCCGGGAAACGAAAGTTTCTTGGTAAAGTAAAGAGCAGAACAAGCTCTGAAATTGATTGTAGCCACGAAAGTGGATATGATACAAATTTTAGAGAGTTTGATCCTGGCTCAGGATGAACGCTGGCGGCGTGCCTAACACATGCAAG
>CAVAWW010000081.1:0-7327 GCA_963592475.1 bacterium | reverse complement strand
CTGCATGACGGCGGCATTCTCGACTGCGGCGAGAGCGGAACGACTCTGCGCTTCCTGCTCCCCGTCGCTTCGGCGCTCGGAATAAATGCAGAATTCATCGGCCACGGCAGGCTGCCGGAGCGCCCGATGTCAGCGCTTAACAATGCGCTCAGAGAAAACGGCGCGGTGATTTCCGCTGATAATCTGCCGATAAAGGTCTCGGGGCAGCTTCATCCGGGCGTATTCAGAGTTCCCGGCAACATCAGCTCGCAGTTCATATCGGGTCTGCTTTTCGCCCTGCCGCTGCTTGACGGCGACAGCGAAATAGTAATAGAGGGCAAGCGCGAATCGGTCGGATATATCGACATGACGCTCGATACGCTCAGAAGCTTTTCTATTAATATAGAAGAGACCCCGAGCGGATACAAAATAAAAGGTCCGCAGAAATATATCGAGCCCGACTCCCCGCGCGTTCAGGGCGACTGGTCGAACGCCGCGTTCTTCCTTTGCGCAGGCGTGCTCGGCGGAGAGACGGATATCACGGGGCTGTCTCTCGACAGCCGACAGAGCGACCGTGCGGTTGTGAATATATTAAAAGACTTCGGCGCGGATGTAAATTGCGGCGATATAATTTCAGTCCGAGGGAACGGGCTTCGCGGCATTAAAATAGATATTTCGCAGTGCCCCGATCTCTTCCCGACCCTCGCGGCAACCGCATGTGCGGCTTTGGGCGATACGATATTTACAAACGCCGCGCGGCTCAGAATAAAAGAGAGCGACCGCATCGAGGCGGTCGAAAAGATGATAAATTCACTCGGCGGTTTTGCCGAAAGCACGGAGGATTCCCTGACCGTCCACGGCACGGGCACACTCCCCGGCGGCGAGGTTGATTCGTTCAACGATCACCGCATCGTCATGGCGGCGGCAATCGCGGCGTGCATATGCGAAAATCCCGTTATTATACACGACGCGCAGGCGGTGAACAAATCATATCCGAACTTCTTTGAAGACTACAGAAAACTGGGAGGCAAAGCGGATGTCATCTGAAAACGGACAGAACATAAAGCTCACGGTATTCGGCGAATCGCACGCGAGCGCAGTCGGAGTTGTTATTGAGGGACTGCCCGCGGGAGAAGCGATAGACGAGGAGCAGATAATGCAGTTCATGCGCCGCAGAATGGGCGGCAAGGCATGGAGCACTCCGCGAAAAGAGGAGGACAAGCCTGAATTTCTGTGCGGTCTGCTCGGCGGCAGAACCACGGGCGCGGCGCTCTGCGCGATAATACGCAACAGCAACATCCGTCCCGCGGACTACGAAAACATGAAAAATATTCCGCGTCCGTCCCATGCGGACTACCCCGCGTTCGTCAAATACGGCGGCGCGAACGACCGAAGCGGCGGCGGGCAGTTTTCCGGCAGGCTGACGGCTCCACTGTGCGTCGCGGGCGCGATAAGCGAACAGATACTCGCGCGAAAGGGCATAAAAGTTGCCGCGCATCTCTCGCGTGCGGCGGGCATTGACGACGCGCCGTTTGACCCCTGCAACCCGGACAACGGAACTTTTGACAAGCTCAAAGCAAAGCTCTTCCCCACCATTGACGACAAGGCGGGCGAAGAGATGACGAAGAAAATAATCGAGGCAAAAGAGTCTCTCGACTCCGTCGGCGGAATAGTCGAATGTGCGGTCACGGGACTCGGCGCGGGGCTCGGCGACCCGATATTCGGCTCGGTCGAGAGCAGGATATCTTCAATGATATTCGGCATCGGCGGCGTGCGCGGAATCGAGTTCGGCGCAGGATTCTCTGCGGCGGACATGACCGGGAGCGTCCACAACGACCCCTACTGCCTCATTGACGACAAGATAAAAACGGTCACGAACAACCACGGCGGCATCATCGGCGGACTCACGAGCGGAATGCCGATAATATTCAGAGCGGCGTTCAAGCCGACCCCGTCTATCGGTCTGCCGCAGAGGAGCGTCAATCTCGACTCGCTCGAGGAGACTCGCCTCGAAGTCAGAGGCAGGCACGACCCGTGCATCGCGGTGCGCGCAGTCCCCTGCGTCGAAGCGGCAGCGGCAGTGACCGTCCTTGATATAGTGCTCGGCAAATAAATTCGTACGGAGATGGTAAAAATGGAACTTTCAGACTACAGAAAAGAACTTGACTCGATAGATGCGCAGATGCTTGAGCTTTTCAAGCAGAGAATGAATACCGTGCGCGGCGTTGCGGAATATAAAAAAGAAAACAAGCTGCCCGTCCTCCAGCAGGGCAGAGAGCGCGAGATCCTTGCCGCCGCGGCGGCGGGAGCAGGCGAAGAGTTAGAAGACTACGCCCGCACATTTTTCGCGACCCTCATGGATGTCAGCCGCTCTTATCAGGAGAGACTAACAGCAAAGGGCGGCTTTATCTCGGAGACTATAACCGATGCTCTCAAAAACACTCCGCCGATATTCCCGAAGCACGGCACCGTCGCCTGCCAGGGCGTTGAGGGCGCATATTCCCAGCTCGCCTGCGACAAACTCTTTACCGCTCCGTCCATCTCATATTTCAAGAATTTCGAGGGCGTGTTCGCCGCCGTTGAACAGGGTCTGTGCGAATACGGTATTCTCCCGATTGAAAACAGCACCTACGGCACGGTAAACGAGGTCTACGACCTGATGAAAAATTACCGTTTCCATATTGTAAGAAGCATCAAGCTCAAAGTTGACCACTCCCTGCTCGTCCTGCCCGGCACCGAGCTTAAAGATGTCAAGGAGATATTCTCCCACGAGCAGGCAATCGGCCAGTGCTCGGAGTTCCTCAAGGCGCACCCCGGCATAAAGGTCACCGTGTGCGACAACACCGCTGCCGCGGCAAAGATGCTCCACGAGAGCGGCAGGCACGACGCCGCGTCTATTTCGTCGGCGGGCTGCGCGAATCTCTACGGTCTGAAAAAGCTTGACACCCGCGTGCAGAACACGGACGGCAACTTCACCCGCTTTATCTGCATCTCGAAGAAAGCCATGATCTTCCCCGGCGCGGACAGAATAAGCCTCATGCTCTCCCTGCCGCACAGACCCGGCTCGCTCTATTCGCTCATCTCGAAGTTCTCCGTCCTCGGGCTCAACCTCACAAAGCTTGAGAGCCGCCCGATAGCCGGCAGCGACTTTGAATTCATGTTCTATTTCGACATCGAAGCGTCCGTATATTCCCCCGCAGTCCTTGCCCTGCTCGACGAACTTTCGGACAGCCCGGAGCTGTTCGTGTTCCTCGGCAGCTACTCGGAGGTCTGACATGAAGTGCGCACTCATCGGCGAAAGGCTCGGTCACAGCTACTCGAAGCTCATTCACGAGGCGTTCGGACTGTATTCATATGAACTGGTCAGCCTGCCGAAGGACAAGGTCGGCGAGTTCATGGAGAATGAAGAATTCGATGCGTTCAATGTGACTATTCCATATAAGCGCACGGTCATGCCCTACTGCTCATACATCAGCCCGGAGGCGAAAAAAATAGGCAGCGTCAACACCGTTGTCAGAACGCCGGACGGGCTCCACGGATTCAACACCGACTATTTCGGCTTCAAATCCATGGCAGAGCGCGCGGGAATAGATTTTGCGGGCAAAAAGGTCGTCATTCTCGGCAGCGGCGGCACCTCGCTGACCGCGAGAGCTGTGGCATCGGACGGCGGCGCAGAGAGAATAACCGTAGTCTCCCGCTCCGGCGAATACAACTATGACAATCTCGAAAAGCTCGCCGACTGCGAAGTATTGATAAACACAACACCTGTCGGAATGTATCCGAACAACGGCAGCTCGGCGGTGAATCTCGACAAATTCCCGCACTGCGAGGCGGTGCTCGATGTGATATATAACCCGCTGCGCACTCAGCTTATCATGCAGGCGCTCGAACGCGGGATAAAATGCTCGGGCGGGCTCTATATGCTCGTCGCGCAGGCGGCGCAGAGCGCAAAATATTTCTGCTCCGCAGAGATAGGCAAAGAAGAAATCGAGCGCGTATTCCGTTCGCTCGCGCTCGATGTTCAGAATATAGTCCTCGTCGGCATGCCCGGATGCGGCAAGACGACCATAGCCGGGGAACTCTCAAAGCTCACCGGGCGAAAGGCGGTCGACACGGATTCGCTCGTCGAAGAATCGGCGGGAATGAGCGTCCCTAAAATATTCTCGCAATACGGCGAGAAGCATTTCAGGGAGCTTGAAGCGCAGGCTGTCCGCAGCGCGGCAAAAGAAAAGGGTCTGATAATCGCAACGGGCGGCGGCGCGGTGCTCGACCCCAAAAATGTCCGCGCGCTCAAGGGCAACGGGCGCATATATTATCTCAAGAGAGACCTCGATCTGCTCTCGCTCGACGGCAGACCGCTCTCGAAGAGCCGCGAAACGCTTGACAAAATGTTCGCGACGCGCGACCCGATATATTCGAATTGCGCAGACGCGGCAATTAACAATGATTTATCCCCTGTGTTGACCGCACAGCGGATAAAGGACGAGCTCGGCTCGTCCGATATATAGGAGACAGGTTTGGCAAAAGGGAGCAGAAATTCTGCTCCCTTTTGTCCTTTTCATATTTCTTGTAACAAATTTCATCAAAGGTATTTTCTAAATTAAACGGTTAATAGAAAAGCATAGAAAATCAAACCGACAAACTGGAATTTGTCAATTAAGTTCTTCAACGAAATTTAGAATACGTTGCGTTGACAACTCATCCCTGGACAGTTTTAGCAATTCGTCAGCCGTAATCCATTTATAATCAGATGTTTCTCCTTCTTGCAAAACGACACTATCCTTATCTACATCCGTAATGCAAAGATACTCCACATAAAACGATTTATGGCTGTGGTGGAGCACCCTTCCTATTTCTACCAAATTATTGGAGGTAATTCCCGTTTCTTCATAAAGTTCTCTAGCGGCACAGATTGCAGGTTCTTCACCTTGTAATGCAGAACCACCCGCTGTAGCCTCCCACATTCCGCCCAAATGCTTTCTTTTATCCCTTTGCATGATGAGATAACTCCCATCTATATGTCTAACAATTATTTCACAGACCAAATGAAAAAAGCCTTCTGGAATTACCTCTCCCCGAACCAAGGTTACACCCTGAATCTTTTTGAAATCTCTATCATAAGCGTCCCACAGTTCCATATTTCGTTTACCTCCACAAATTCCGATTTGTTGAGCCGATGCTCAGTATAGCACACTCGTGCCTCAATCGCAAGCGATCCGCAAGGGCGCACTCACTCACCACCTGCCCAAGATCGGGCGGCAGCAGTGATTATATCGGTAAGTTTCAAAGACTGTTTTCAGCAAAATGGATTGAAGATAAATACTATATTAAAGATATCTAAAATTTTCCCCGGTCAGCACAATATGACCGGGGAATAATTATTTATTCAGCCGCGCTTTAAAGCTTTTCATCATGTCTTCGACGCCTGCGGCAAATGCGGACGCAGTGTGCGCGCCGATGGAAAACATCTCCTGATAATGGGCGTAATCTTTGAAGAACAGCTTTTCCGCAAGCTTGCCGTAACCCGCGAAGAACATACAGTAATCGTTGTCAGGGATAATATATCCGAGCGCATCGTTCGCGAGCCCGAAAACCGCCGTGTCACCGCCGACTATATCGCAGAGGCTTTTGAAGCCGCTCGCCCTGTTTGTAATGCTGTTTTCCGCGAGCATATCGCCAGTACCGCTGACGAGTCCCGGGGTTATCTCACCAGGCACAAGCAGGGCTTTGAACTCGCCGCCGAGTTCGAGATATCCAGTCTCCGTCTCGAGCTCATATATTCCCTTTGCGGGTCTTGTCATATCAAAGCACGCGAAGCCGAGCTTGCCTATCATCTTTTCGAGCGGATTATCGACCCTGAGCGCCGTTTCTTTGTGTATTGAAATAAGCTTCGGCTCAAGCTCGCGCTCTTCGACAGTGCATTTGCCCATTCTTTCGACGGCGCTTTTATACGCTTCGCCGCTGTTTTTCGGCGAGAGCAGAGGATTTTGCTCTATTTCTTCGCGCTCTTTAGTCATCGCGAGGACGAGTTTTCCGAGATCGCGCCCGAGAGCCTCGGTCTGGCGTGTAAAGTTCTCTTCCTTTACTCCGCCCGCTCCCCTGTTCGGATATATTCCATTGACAGCGCCGTTGATAAAAATGAAGTTTTCGCCCGCCGAGTTTATCTCACGCTCCATATAGAACGGAAAATCGGCGGAGAGCATATCGCCGCGGTTGTTTTTTATCCGCAGTCCGTTTGCGTATGGATGCGCGCCGAAGTTAACCAAAACAGTCTGACGGCTCGCGCCGTTATCGGGCACGAAGCGCAGGCGGTTGAGGCGCGGCGAATATTCGCGCGGCGGACGCTTGGCGAAGATGAAATCTTTTATCCCGTACTCGCTCAGAGTCATGTCGCCATACGGCTTTTTTGCCGAATATTTTTCGAGCTTTTCGACGCTGTTTTCGCCTATCTGCGCCGCAAAAAGCCGACCCGGTTCCATATTTCTCACCGCCTCGGCGACAGCTTTCTTTGTCTTTTCGACTATCAGATCTATAAACTCTCCGTCAACGCTCGGCAATGGCTGCGAGTGCGTTATCAGCTTCGATATGTTTTCAAAAAATTTCTTTCCCGTCACGCTCCATATGCCCATGGTGTCTATCGAGCTGTGGGCGTGGGTCGAAAAAATATTTATATATCCGACATTGTTCGTGCGGCAGAATGAATCAAGCCCGCTTCGTATGCGGCGAACGACCGTGTTTGTGAGCCCGATGCAGTCAACGGCGCAGAACACCTCAGCCGCCCTTCCCTCGCCGTCACTTATGGCTATCGCCCTCACCTTTATATCGTCGAGCACGCCGCGAACCCTGCGCGGAGGAACGGACAGATTGCCGCCGATATAATAATTTTTCGTGTCAATATCCGGCGGCGTTATGCTCCGCTCGGAAAAGCCGAGATACCAACTGTCGCCGGCAGTGTCCGCGATGCGTATTGTATCTTCGTGCTCGTCCTTCGGCTTTTTGATTTTAAACCCGGGCGGCTCGGGCAGAATTCTATTCAGCCCACTCAAAAAAGCCGTCAGCCCCTGCTGCGCCCTGAATGCGCGGGCAGCGCCTTTTTTGAATTTTTCGTCAAAAGTATACATATCTCACCTCACGAGCAAGTAAAGCTGATTACCTTTACGTTATAAATTATTCTGACACATGCTTTTTTGTCATTGTCCGTGCCGTATGCGGCATATTATTCCTGTGCCCGCTTCTCTTCTTTCTCTATAATACAATGTTTAGAAGAATATCGCAACCCCGGTTCATTCACGATTCGTACAAATTTTCTTTACTTTGATTTAATGAATTTTTACTATTCAGTACACAA
>CAVAWW010000080.1:6485-7472 GCA_963592475.1 bacterium | reverse complement strand
GAACAGCGGTATCTATACGTTCTTCTATGGTTGATTTCTCTAATTGTAATAAATGTTTATGCTTGTCTTTTAGTTCTGCCTGCTCAATCATATCTTTCAGTATCGTTGTACGATTTTCTCTGTCTAATGCCTGTACCATTTTTATGGTTGGTGCGACTTGTCTTTGTAGCCAATGCAACGCTTTTTGTAAAGTGTAAGGCTCTGGCTTTGTGGTTAAGCGTATCGGCTCTCTGTTTTCCCCTACAAACCATGCCCAATCATCATTTGTTATCCATTGACTTTTTGGCTTGTCGTCCTCTCTGTCAACAAAGCGGACATAATGATTGATGATAGAAAAAGCGGTGCGTTCAGCGTCCCGATAGGTCAGTAAATCTACAACCGCATAATAGGCTCGTTCGTTCTTCATGCGTATTTCAAAACGGTTCTTAATCTCCGTATCTTCAATTTCTGTGCCATTCTTGACATACTGCTCATAATTTTTCTGATAAGCACACATATATAATTCGCTACTTGTTGAACCGAGATATAAGGTTTCTCCTGTATTCTTTGGTAAATCGCTACCGCATTTTTCTGTACCGCTGTAATCTTTCTGCATACGGAAGTAGGAGATACATTCGCCAGCCTTGTATTTTTCCTTTAACTTTGGAATATCCAATATTCCTGCTTTATCATTGATAGCCAAATCAAGCCGTTTCATCACACCACCAGCCGTCATACAATCCAGCATGAAGTCATACCATGAGCGTTCCTGTGCCAGTAGATAACATTCCATTTGCCGACAGCCTTTGCCTTTCAGTTCCAATAAAACACCTAAATGCTCCTGCATGGAACACATGATATTGATGTCGCCAAGTACATATTTGCTTTCATATCCGTATTTTCCATAATCTTCATAAAGCATGTAATTAGATTTCAGTTGTAATACATCACGGATAATCGCCAATGCGTCCGTAGTAGGAAAGCGGACACGAAAGTAATCAATCAATA
>CAVAWW010000080.1:0-6402 GCA_963592475.1 bacterium | reverse complement strand
GCAAGCCTTGTTTGTGTTACTCCGTATTCCTCACGCTTTTGTCTTAGTTCTTCAATAAAGTTTTTATCATTCATTCTTCAATTCCTCCAATCAAAAAAGGCAACTACCATAATTGATAATTGCCTGTCATTAAAAATCTGTATAGAAAAAGCAGTCAATCCTAAGACTAACTGCTTTGTGTGTATGGATATAAAATTGCTTCTAATCTTGAATAGGTATCCAAATTTCAATAACTGAATTATCACTATTCCAATGAAAACGATAATCGTATTTTTCAAAGTGTAGGATAATATCTTTTATAGGAATATACGATGTACTAGGAATAATTTCTTCATAAATCTTGCCATAAGTTTCATATATTTTATCCATAGCACCAATATGCTCCACAACCAAATATTTATAAGACGGTATTTCTTTATACAGAAAGCCCTCTGGGGTAATGGTTCTTTGGGGAATAGAACAGAAATAATAAAGTTTTCCATTTCTTCTTTCCATAAAAGCATATTTTACCCAATTTCCTGATTGTGAAAGATACGCTTTTTTCAAACTACTGTTAAACTTTCTCCAAAACTGTGTACTAATCTGAATATTCTTTTTTTGATAATTAGTCAGTTCTACTTCCTGCCCAATAACTGCAAATGCGTTTAATTCCTTTATAGAAAAATTTATCATTTTACCTTGTGAGAAGTGATAACGGTATAACTGTACGCATTTACCGTTATAATACAATTATCAATCGTTATATACCAGTTTTTTCCTTTTCTTGTGATTTCCGCATTAGAAAGGCTAATTTTTTCTTTGCACCATTCAATTACATTTTCTACATTCAAAGATAAGTTCTTTTTAATTCTAATAACGCCAAGTTCAGTTGTGTGAAGTCTTCCTAAGTTTTCCAGTAATTCATTTTCCATATTTTGATACCTCATTTTTCAGCAAATTTATTTGTATGTTTTATACCCCAATTATAACATTCTCATATCAGCACTACAATAAAAATAATTAAGCACCAATAATCTTATTGAACATCTCCAACCGTAAATCTTTCACACCATCAGTGATAAACACTGAGCTGACAGCAATTACGACAACTACCATAATTGCCTGCACTTAAATTTCTGCAAAAGAAAACGACAATCAATTTCTTATTTTTTGAAATCAACTGTCTTTCTCATATTTACTATTCAATTTTCATAGTGATATAGGTACAATTTATATCACTACTGTAAAAATGGGGTTTTGCCTTATAAATACAGCGTTTTCCGCTTGTTAGTGTATAGTGTTTCTTGTTTTTTGTGCCCCCCTTGTTAGATAACGGGGGCTTTGAACGGCTCGCAAGCTCGCCGAACCGCCGAAGCGAACCGCCCCCTTGCAAGCATGGCGGAAAAATCTTAAGGATTTTCCCGCCAACGTGGTCGGATCGCTCCGTCGGTTTAACAGCTTTTCTGTTTCTCTCTAGTTATCTACGCATATAAATCAAATCGGTTATTCCGTTATAAGTCTGTGTTTTACAAAGCCTTAACTTTATTTCCCTGTCTATGTTGCCCAAAAGACGAACCCCATTTCCTAACAGAGTAGGAATAACAGAAATGTAATATTTATCAATCATATTTTTGCTTACCAACTGCTGAACAAGATTTGCTCCGCCACAAATCCAAATATCCTTTCCTGCTTCTTGTTTTAGCCGTTCCAATAATAAAACAGGATTTTCACTTGTAAAATGAATTTGTTGGGAAGAATTGCACTCTTTATGTGTTAATACATAAGTTGTAAATTTATTATATACCCATTCTTGCGGAGAAAGTTCAGTAACAACCTGATGAGAAGTATTCCACCCCATTAAGACAGTATCTATATCTTTGGTAAATTCTGTATAAGTGTCGATGTTTTCATTGTCATTTCCATGACCATTTAGCCAAGCTACTCCACCATTACCGTCCGCAATATATCCGTCAAGGCTCATGGCAATAAATAAAACTACTTTTCTCATTTTTTCTCTTTTATAAATACAAACAGGAATTTATTTCTCTTTTTTACTCATAAGGGAACAACTGATTGCTACAAATAAACCCATTAAAATCCATGGAAATGCTGCTCTTATAAAATCACTAACCATACTTTATTCCTCCTTAAATTCCAATTTCCTTAGTTCTACAAACTGAAATTTTTGCCTATGAATGTATCTTGTTCTTTATACGCAAACAGGCTTCTGTGTGCATAATCCAATGTCTTGAAAACGGCATTTGAATTAGTCCACAAATATCTTTATTACACCAATAATCAATCAGCCAAATTGCTTTTTCATTGTCGTTTACTACATTCAACGATTCTAAGTATCCTTTTCTTTCTTTCGGTATTTTTCTTTTCAATTCATCATAAGATAACCGTTCAAGCATTTTCTCAGTGCTTTCCCATACTTCGAAAATATATAAATATAATTCTTCCAGATTAAGCTGTTTTGAAAAGTCTGCAATCTGCTGTTTCATGAGTTCATTTCCTGTTGTAATGATAGGTGAATTGATACGCTCTTGATAATTGCCTGCAAAAAATACTTGTTCATCTTCATTTATCACTGTATGCACAACTATATCTTCAATGCGGAAAATATGCCAAATAGAATAAGCAATCGTCTTACTATGATAACCATCAGCGTTTATGAAGGGGATTGAGTTAAAATCTTCTCTGCATAATTCTTCTTTGAAAGATACTAAGGTTTGTATTAACTGACTTCGTAAAGTAAGTAAAGTATCAATACCCCTCTTATAAGTATCTTTCTTTTTTATTTGTGCCTGCATTGTTTTATTAAGTTCAGACCATTCCTTATTCATATTCAATACTCTCTCAAATTCTGATTTTATCGCCCCATACAAATTATTTCGTAAACAATCGGCGTCAGGACAGAGGAAAAAGCAGACTACATTTAGAATGTATCTGCCCATTCCTCTGGACTGCACACCGATTTTTACCAATTGAACCAAATCGCTGCGCCACAGCCTTGGCAGGCCATCGCGCAGCGATTTGGTTCAACTGGAATTTGTCTTACAACAATTTATATATGCATAAAAAGCAATATATTTATGAAAACACCCTAAATCCAAAATTTACTCAATTCATTTTTTCCTTACATAAAATGTTCTCGTATATTTCACTTCCTCACCAAGTGTTTCCCCTATCAAAACTTCAAAATCATTGATATCAAATTCTGGAAAGAATGTATCTCCATCTTCAATATTTAAATCTACTTCTGTGATATACATTTTATCTACTATTTGCAAAGCTTCCTTAAATAGTCCATATCCACCAGATATGTATACATCTCGTCCTTTAGCCAATAATAATGCATCTTCTAATGATTTAACTGAAACTAAATTATCTCCTTGATACTCTGTTGTGGTGGAAACAACAATATTCATTCTATTAGGCAACGGATGACCGATTTCTTCATAAGACTTTCGCCCCATAATAACCACATTACCCGTTGTTAACTCTCTAAATTGCTTTTGTTCTCCCTTTATTTTCCATGGTATATTACCATTCTTGCCTATAACATTATTCTTTGACCTCGCAACAATCAAACCTATCATCTATTTCATCCTCCATAATATGATGTCGTACCTGTGATTCCATCAAGTGCACCACATCTTAACAAACTCAAAATTATCTCGAACTAACCAGCTCGACAAATTCCTTTTTTGTCTTCATCTGCATTATATCATATTGTTATAAGCATTGCCATTTCTTTTCTGCTTTTGAAAAGTTACTTATCAGCCTATGTTTTGTAAAGGGTGATATTCAGCATTTCTCACGCAACAAGCCCTTGACAAACCATAGACTAATAAGTTTTAAGGTAATCAAGCAGAAATGAAATAGTCTGCTGTTTCACGGCAACAAAAAAGAGATACCAACACACTTATGTAGTATCTCTTAGTCTAGTAGCAATATTCTTTTGTTTGCAAGCAGGTAAACATGGGCTGTTTCTTAATATCTTTTTGTTTGGGAAACACCCTTCTCCCATTTTGATATTGCGGATTCGCTAAGAAAAAGTTTTTCTGCGAACTCCTTTTGGGTCATCCCCTTTTCGTTTCGCTTTTGACGCAAAAACTGACCGAATGTTGATTTGTTGACCATTTCGATCACCTCCGCTGCATATCATAGCACCGCCCGCCGTATTTGTCACGGGAGTGTCAGTCAAGTCGCCGTTTTTGGGGCAATTTACCGCCGGTCGAGGGGTAATTCTGTCAATTTGCGGTCTTGTCATAGCCGAAAGCGCGGTAAGACTCGGCAAGCATCTCACGCTGTTTTGCGGAATCGGCGGCGGAAAATTCGTTGTTGTCTATGTAACCTACGGTCAGGTGCATATCTGCGTTATCCGACAAAAACGAGTCAAAAGCGTTTTTATATTCCCGCTCGCTGAGCTCCGTCTGCTTGCCGTCGGCGTAGGAGTAATATTTGTGCTCCGACTGCGAGTCTTCGTTAGTATAAACATCCTCGGAGAACAGAAGCTCGGACTGAACCTTGCCGCCCGAAACGGTCACGCTGCTGTAGCTCACAGCATAGTTTCCGGCGGACGCGCGGGCATAGCTGCAAAAGAAATAGAACATATTGCCGTCCCCGTCCCGCAGGAGCTTCATATAATCGCCGTCCTGCGCCGCGTTAAGCTTGAAATCCGCGTTGCCGTTCCCCGAAAACGAGAGCGATTCAACGGCGCTTTTTTCGGCGTTTATTTTATAGAAAAAGTCTGTCGTAAAAAGTCCGCTGCCCTGCGTCGAGGTCGACACGAGCTCCGGCGTGCCGTCGAAATCGAGGTCGATAAAGCAATATCCGCAGTTTCCGACTGAATTTTCGCCAAACTCCCATACCTGCCTGTTCTCTATGCAAATATCGGCGACGCTCTCTGCGGAGAGCTCCGTGTTCCCGCTCTTGCAGGCGGAAAAGCTCAGCGGAAAAATAAACACTGCGAGTAAAAGCGCGATAAATTTTGCCGTTTTGTTTTTCATTTTTCCCTCTCCGTTTCGCGAAATTATTGCAAACATATTATAGAATATAATTTTGCGGCAAGTCAATACTTTTGGCAGACGGCAAAATATTCTGTTTTGCGCGTCATATCAATTTTTGCTTTACTTTGCGTGCTGCTTTTTGTATAATGTTATGTGTATAAAATTAACTTTTTTGATAACGAGGTTTTTGTATGCTGCAATTTGAAGAGTTGAGACTTGAGCTCAACGATAATAAACAGAAGCTCTCCGAGCTGCGCGAGGCTCTCGGTCTCGACGCGCTCAAGGAAGAGATTGCGAAGCTTGAGGAGCAGACCGCCGCAGAGGAGTTCTGGGGCGATATCGAAAATTCGCAGAAGGTGCTTCAGAGAATAAGCCAGCTCAAGAATAAGGTCGCGGCTTATACTTCGCTCGAGACCGCTTTTGATGACACGATGACTCTTATAGAGCTCGCCGACGAGGAGGAGGATCTCTCCATGTTCGACGAGTGCCGCGAGGGCGTTACAAAGTTTGAGGACGAGCTCGAGAAGCAGACACTCAGCACGCTTCTGAACGGCGAATACGACGCGAAGAACGCACTGCTGACTTTCCACGCGGGCGCGGGCGGAACCGAGGCTCAGGACTGGACTCAGATGCTCGTTCGTATGTATCAGCACTGGGGCGAGAAGCACGACTTCAAGGTCAGCATGCTCGACTTCCTTGACGGCGACGAGGCGGGTCTCAAATCCGCAGTTCTGCTCGTCGAGGGCGAGAATGCATACGGCTATCTCAAGGGCGAGATGGGCGTTCACCGCCTTGTCCGCGTCTCTCCGTTCGACTCATCGGGACGCAGACACACATCTTTCGCTTCTCTCGAGGTCATGCCCGAAATCGACGACAATATCGAAGTTGAGATAAATCCCGACGATCTTAAAGTCGACACCTACCGTGCGAGCGGCGCGGGCGGTCAGAAGGTCAACAAGACCTCGTCCGCCGTGCGTATAACGCATATCCCGACCGGCATCGTCGTCTCCTGCCAGATCGAGCGCAGCCAGCATCAGAACCGCGAGGTCGCGATGAGGATGCTCAAATCGAAGCTCCTCGAAATAAAAGAGCGCGAGCATCTTGACAAAATCGAGGATATCAAGGGCGACCAGAAAGAGATCGGCTGGGGCAGCCAGATCCGCTCCTATGTCTTTATGCCCTACACCCTCGCCAAGGATCACCGCACCGGCTTTGAAAACGGCAACATCAACGCCGTTATGGACGGCGACATAGACGGCTTCATCAACGCTTATCTCAAAATGGAGTCGCTGAAGAATCAGGACTGATAATATGAACATTATCGACATTTCGCGCGACGCTCTGAAAACCGAGATATATCCGGGAGATCCCCTGCCGCACGCCGAGTTCGTCAGCCGCATAGGGGAGG
>CAVAWW010000079.1:0-7685 GCA_963592475.1 bacterium | reverse complement strand
ACGTGCGGCTGTTTGTTTTTTGCTTACTTATTCTTGGCACCCGTAAACGGGTCAATATATTCTTTGATGCTCATCTGGTCTTGTGCAAAATCTTCTTCAAGTTGATTCCTTATGTATTCTTCGATTACCCTTTTGTTTCTGCCTACCGTATCCACATAGTAACCTCTACACCAGAAATTTCTTGAACCATACTTATATTTTAGATTTGCATGCCTATCGAAGATCATCAGGCTGCTTTTTCCCTTGAGATATCCCATAAACTGTGCTACACTCATATATGGTGGAATACTTACCAACATATGCACATGGTCTACGCAAGCTTCCGCCTGTATGATCTCCACGCCTTTTTGTTCACATAGTTTTCGCAATATTACACCGATATCTTTTTTCAATGTTCCATATATTTCTTTTCTTCTGTATTTCGGTGCGAAAACTATGTGATACTGACACCTATACTTTGAATGCGATGTGCTTTTTATTTCGTTGTTTCCATCTTTCTTAAACATAATATCCTCCTTGTCTTTTAGTAATGCAGTCGCCAAACCGCTTCTATTATACTTGGAGGTTATTATTTTTGCACCACTCTTTTGCGTGGTGCTTCTTTTTTTACTTAAGCTTTCTTTTTCCCCCGGTAGAACCGGGGGTTTTCAACTGTTGCGAAACAAAAATAACGGCCACACAATTCAAAGAACTGTGTGACCGTATTCTTAAGCTATATTGCTATGCTAAAAGCCCCAAACTTGTGATTAGTGCTTTTTGCGAATAGCTGCCTGTGCTGCGCTGAGGCGTGCGATCGGCACGCGGAAGGGCGAGCAGGAAACATAATCAAGGCCGATGTCGTTGCAGAACTCGACGGAAGTCGGGTCGCCGCCGTGCTCACCGCAGATACCGCAGTGGAGCTTCGGGTTGACGGGCTTGCTCATAGCGATGGTCATCTGCATGAGCTTGCCGACGCCGTTCTGATCAAGCTTTGCGAACGGATCGTTCTCAAAGATCTTGGTGTCATAGTAAGCGTTGAGGAACTTGCCTGCATCGTCACGGCTGAAGCCGAAGGTCATCTGAGTCAGGTCGTTGGTGCCGAAGCAGAAGAAATCAGCCTCAGCAGCGATCTCGTCAGCGGTAAGAGCCGCTCTCGGGATCTCGATCATGGTGCCGACCTCATACTCAAGGTCAATGCCGGCAGCCTTTATCTCAGCGTCAGCAACCTCGACAACGATCTTCTTGACGAACTTGAACTCCTTGACGTCGCCGACAAGGGGAATCATGATCTCGGGAACGATCTTCCAATCGGGATGCTTCTTCTGAACGTTGATAGCAGCGCGGATAACAGCAGCGGTCTGCATCTTTGCGATTTCGGGATATGTGACAGCCAGACGGCAGCCGCGGTGACCCATCATCGGGTTGAACTCATGGAGAGAAGCGATGATAGCCTTGATATCCTCAACGCTCTTATGCTTTGCAGCTGCAAGAGCCTCGATGTCAGCCTCCTCGGTGGGAACGAACTCGTGGAGAGGCGGATCAAGGAAGCGGATGGTGACCGGCTTGCCTTCGAGGGTCTCATAGAGCTTCTCGAAGTCGCCCTGCTGATAGGGAAGAATCTTCTCAAGAGCTTCTTCTCTCTCTTCAACAGTATCGGAGCAGATCATCTCGCGGAAAGCAGCGATTCTGTCAGCCTCGAAGAACATGTGCTCTGTACGGCAAAGGCCGATGCCCTCTGCGCCGAGCTCAACAGCCTTGGCTGCGTCGCGCGGAGTATCTGCGTTGGTGCGAACTTTAAGGGTTCTGTACTTATCAGCCCAGCCCATGATTCTGCCGAACTCGCCAGCGATGGAAGCGTCAACAGTCGGGATGATGCCGTCATAGATGTTACCGGTGGAGCCGTCGATGGAGATGAAGTCGCCCTCATGGAAGGTCTTGCCTGCAAGGGTAAACTTCTTGTTCTCCTCGTCCATGATAATCTCGGAGCAGCCGGAGACGCAGCAGGTACCCATACCACGGGCAACAACAGCTGCGTGAGAGGTCATACCGCCGCGGACAGTCAGGATACCCTGAGATGCCTTCATGCCGGTGATGTCCTCGGGAGAGGTCTCAAGGCGGACAAGGACAACCTTCTCGCCTCTTGCCTTCCAAGCCTCAGCGTCGTCAGCGGTGAAGACAATCTTACCGCATGCAGCGCCGGGAGAAGCGCCAAGACCCTTACCAATCGGGGTAGCGGCCTTGAGTGCCTTTGCGTCAAACTGGGGATGAAGGAGGGTGTCGAGGTTTCTGGGCTCGATCATAAGAACAGCCTCTTCCTCGGTTCTCATACCCTCGTCAACGAGATCGCAGGCGATCTTGAGAGCTGCCTGAGCGGTTCTCTTACCGTTACGGGTCTGAAGCATGAAGAGCTTGCCGTGCTCGACGGTGAACTCCATGTCCTGCATATCTCTGTAATGATCTTCAAGGATCTTGCAGACCTTCTTGAACTCTGCGAACGCCTCGGGGAACTTCTGCTCCATCTCAGCGATCTTCATGGGAGTACGGACGCCTGCGACGACGTCCTCGCCCTGTGCGTTGGTGAGGAACTCACCGAACAGACCCTTAGCGCCGGTTGCGGGGTCGCGGGTGAACGCAACGCCGGTGCCGCAGTCATCGCCCATGTTGCCGAACGCCATGGACTGGACGTTAACGGCAGTACCCCACGAATAGGGGATATCGTTGTCGCGGCGATAGACATTTGCGCGGGGGTTGTCCCACGAACGGAAAACAGCCTTGATAGCGCCCATGAGCTGCTCCTTGGGATCGGTCGGGAAATCGGCGCCGATCTTTGCCTTGTACTCAGCCTTGAACTGAGAAGCGAGCTCCTTGAGATCGTCAGCGGTAAGCTCGACGTCCTGGGTCACGCCCTTCTTCACCTTCATAGCGTCGATGAGCTGCTCGAAATACTTCTTACCGACCTCCATAACGACGTCGGAATACATCTGAATGAATCTTCTGTAGCAGTCCCAAGCCCAACGGGGATTGCCGGACTTCTCTGCGATAGCCTCAACGACTTCCTCGTTAAGACCGAGGTTAAGAATAGTGTCCATCATGCCGGGCATGGAAGCACGGGCGCCGGAACGGACGGAAACAAGGAGCGGATTCTCCTTATCGCCGAACTTCTTGCCGGTGATGCCTTCCATCTTGACGATGTACTCGTTGATCTCTGCCATGATCTCGGGATTGATCTCGCGGCCGTCCTCATAGTACTGTGTGCAGGCCTCGGTGGTGATGGTGAAGCCCTGAGGAACAGGAAGACCGATGTTTGTCATTTCAGCAAGGTTCGCGCCCTTACCGCCGAGAAGCTCTCTCATCTGAGCGTTGCCCTCGGAGAACAAATAAACGTACTTGTGAGCCATGATATACCTCCGTAAATAGTGTTTTTAGCTGCGAAGAAGATGCAGAAACCAAAGGCTGCATCTTCGCCTCATGTTATTATAGCAGACCGGCAGGAAAAATACCATATATTTTTACAATAAAATAGCGATTTTTGCGACTTTTCTTTTGTACAGATTTGACTATACAAATATATATGGCACAAAATATGTTTCCCCGCGCCGAAAAATTAAAAATCCGGCGGATATAACCTGCTTTTTCAACCGCAGAGCCGACCCGCTCATTTTATAAAATCTTTGAAAAATCGCGCCGTCATATGTACAATGGCTTGTAATTTCACTCTTTTTCTGTCATAATATATTTTGAGATACCGCACGGGTATCAATAAGGAAAGGACAATGAGCTTTATGGATAAGAAATGTGCTGTTATTCTCGCCGCCGGCGAAGGCACGCGAATGAAGAGCAAAAAGCCGAAGGCTCTCGCCGAGGTTCTGTTCGCGCCGATGATCGACTGGGTCATAGGCGCCGCAAAAGAAAGCGGCATAGACGACATATGCGTTGTTAAAGGCTTCGGCGCGGAATATCTCGACGCGCACCTTGCAGGCAGCTGCGAGACCGTGCTCCAGAGCGAGAGACTAGGAACGGGTCACGCCGTTCTGCAGGCGGGAAACTTTATTGAAAACAACGGCGGCGATGTCCTCGTTTTAAACGGCGACGCTCCGTTCATCGACGCAAAAACAATATACGACGCACTCGCCCTACACAAGAAAGAGGGCAACAGCGTCACCGTTATCTCTGCGGAGATAGACGACCCGACCGGCTACGGCAGGATAATCCGCTCGGCGGACGGTTCGGTTGAAAAGATAGTCGAACAGCGCGACGCGAACGCCGAAGAGGCGGCTGTAAGAGAAGTCAACTCCGGCGCGTTCTGGTTTGACGGCAAAGCTCTGATGCGCGCGCTCAACAGTCTCAACGCAAAGCGCGCGAGCGGAGAGAACACGAAGAAAGAGTTCTATCTGACCGACGCTCTTGAAGAGATGAAGTCATACGGTCTGCGCGCAGGTTCGTTCACGGCGCAGAGCGAGGATATAATCCTCGGCGCGAACGACAGAGTTCAGCTCAATGCGCTCAACGAGCTTGCCCGCCACCGCGAGCTTGAGAAGCATATGCGTGCGGGCGTGTCCATCCCCTGCACCGACGGCGTCATTATCTGCCCCGGCGCAAAAATCGGCAGGGACACCGTGATTCTCACCGGCTCCGTTATCAAAGGCGACAGCGTTATCGGAGAGGACTGCACGATAGGTCCCGACTCGCTCGTTGAAAACAGCACGATAGAAAACGGCGTTTCGTTCGTCCGCTCGGTCTGCTACTCATCGAAGATACTCGACGGCGCAGACATCGGTCCGTTCGTCCGCATCCGTCCCGGCAGCGTTATCGGCAGTTCAGTCCATGTCGGCAACTTCGTTGAAGTCAAGAACAGCACGATAGGCACAGATACAAAGATATCCCATCTCTCCTATATCGGCGACTCCGATCTCGGCACGGGAATCAACATCGGCTGCGGCTGCGCTACGGCTAATTACTCCGGCAACAAGAAGAGCCGCACCACAATCAAGAACGGCGCATTTATCGGATGCCACACCTGCCTTGTGGCTCCCGTTGAGGTCGGCGAAAACGCATACACGGCGGCAGGCTCGACCGTGACCGAGAATGTCCCCGACAACTCGCTCGCAGTCGCCCGCTCCAGACAGACGGTCAAAAAGGGCTGGGTGAAGATAAAGCAGCCCTATAAGCATAAAGTTTAAAAGAAAGACGGTGAAATTGCCATGAAGAAAGGCAAGAAAGCGGCGATAATCATTATTGCCGTCATCGCGGCCGCGGCGATAGTTGTCGGCGGACTCGTCCTCGGAGGAGTCATCCCTGTCGGCAACAAGAGAACGGCTTCTGCACAGGAGATAGCTGTTGACGATACCGCAATGACCGCATACAAGACTATCCCCCAGGTCTACAAAATCACGCTCAAGTCGCTCTACGGCATGAGCGCCGACGATGTCGCGAAGTTCTATGAGAACAACTGCGAGGGCTGGAACGTTTACGCCCAGACAGTCTCAATAAAGAACCGCAGCGACACTGCGATAGTCATCTCCAACGCGAAGAGCGAAGCGAACGGAACGGACAACATCTGGGTCTGCTCGCGCACCAATGAGGCCGACTATGTTACAATCGCTCCCGGCGAGACCGGAACATTCACATTCAATGTCCTCGCCAAGGGCTACAACAGCCCCGACGATGTCAAATCGGCTCTCAAGAAGCTCAATCCGAGCATCGTGTTTGCGGAGAACAAGTCCGCCGCGAACCAGTCGTTCGTAAAATTCGATATGGCAAACGCCGAAAAATTCGCGATCGACATAAAGTTCTGATAAAATCAAAATAACATACGGGCGCTCGGGTTTCCGGGCGTCCGTATAAAATGTAAGGGAAAAAGATATGAATTTTTTCAGACGCACTCCCCGCGCTGTCGGCGCGCCCGAATTTTTGATAGTCGGGCTCGGCAACCCGGGCAAGGAATATGAATTCACCCGCCACAACGCAGGCTTTCTCTGCCTCGATCTCTTCGCGCAGGAGAACGATATAAAAATAAACCGCTTGAAGTTCAACGCACTTATCGGAGACGCGGAAATTTGCGGCAAGCGCTGCATTCTTGCAAAACCCCAGACATTTATGAACAACTCCGGCGAGGCGGTGCGCGACATAGCCTCGTTTTATAAGATACCTCCTGAAAAGATAATCGTCATTTTTGACGACATCTCTCTCCCCTGCGGCAGGCTCAGAATACGCCGCAAAGGCACGGACGGCGGTCACAACGGAATAAAGAGCATAATATATCAGCTTCAGAGCGATCAGTTTCCGCGCATCAAGCTCGGCATCGGCGCAAAGCTTCACCCCGAGCAGCCGCTCGCCGACTGGGTGCTCTCGATCATGAAGGGCGACGACCTCGAAAATCTGCGTTCCGCCTGCCTCAAGGCGTGCGACGCGATTCCCCTGCTCGTAAACGGAGAGACCGAAAAGGCAATGGGACTCTACAACGCCGCAAAATAACCGCGCGGCGACCGAGTCCCATTAAAAAGTCAGATCTTGAAGTTTTTCATCGAGGACACATCGTCCATTATGCCGCTGACGGTCTTCATAGCCTTTGCGGCGCTCTTCTTGACATTCTTTTTCGCCTTTTTGAGCGAATTGTTCGAGCCCATCATCATCGCACCCGACACTGCGGCCGCCGCGCCGCCGACTGCGAGGGCGACCATGACATTTTTGGCAGTCGATCCGGACTGAGCCATCTTCATAAAAGAACACACCCCTTTTTATTTTTCAGAACGCTTCGGGCGTTCCCTTTATATTTTGAGCAGGGAGCGCTCCGGGATTCAAGACAAAATTTGTTTTGTCAAAACGCACGAAACAGGAGGACAAAAATGCAGCTGAACATAGTTCTCGTTGAACCCGAAATACCGCAGAACACCGGCAACATCGCGCGCACCTGCGCCGCGACCGGCTCGCGCCTGCACATAGTCAAGCCAATGGGATTCACCATTGACGACCGCAAGCTCAAAAGAGCCGGACTCGACTACTGGCATCTGCTCGACATAACATATTATGAGAACCTCGCGGACTTCTTCGAGAAGAACGCAGGCGGAAAATTTTTCTATTTTTCAACCAAGGCGGAGCACATCCATTCGGATGTAGTTTATCCCGACAACTCATACATAGTCTTCGGCAAGGAGACAAAAGGACTGCCCGAGGAGCTTCTGCACGACAACCCGGACAGCTGCGTGAGAATACCTATGATAAACAATTCGGACGCCCGCAGCCTGAATCTCTCGAATTCCGTCGCCGTCGGCGTATACGAAGTTCTGCGCCAGTGGGGATATCCCGAGCTGCTTACAAAAGGCAAACTGACAAAATTTGACTGGGACGAATAACTGCAAATAATTTGACTGTATTCCGCATTTTGTAGTTATTATTAAATTTATAAACGGTGCGGCTTTTCGGTCGCGCCGTTGTTTTTAAGCTGTGAGGCGGTGCAAATTTGGGATTTGTCGTAGAATCTATCAGGCTCCCCTGTAGGTGAGCCGAGACTGAGGGGCTGTTTCGCTTCGCTCAAAGTAAGTAGTGGCGGATATTATCTTCCCGCGAAATCTGTACAATTTTATCGGCACGATGTAATTTGTAAAATTTATACTCTACCTTCGCGTCGCACCATAATTAAGTTATATACACTCTCCGCGTTTCGGCATTTTCTTTTTATTTGAAAAAGAAAACGCCTGCAAAAGAAA
>CAVAWW010000078.1:0-7737 GCA_963592475.1 bacterium | reverse complement strand
GAGTCACACGCTTTTACTTTGCTATGGTTCAAGTGATAGACAAATCCCAATTTATTAAATTCTATTTTTCAAAGGAGAGACCCATGCTGTTTCTGACAGAGGCAAATGGAAAATATATAGACGAATTAGAACGGTTCAAGAATGAGGTGTTGATTTGCGATAGAGATAATAAGGATCAATTCGCAGGCTGCATGGGTCTGCGGGATTGCAGTAACGTGAAAGAATGGATCGATATATGTAACCTCAGAAAAAGCGAAGAGACATGTGAACAGGCAGGAACACCGGTTCCGTCAACAACCTACTTCGCTATCAGAGAGAGTGACGGTAAACTTGTCGGCGTGATTGACTTGCGCCATCACATCGATCATCCGATTCTCGGAACATGGGGCGGTCATTGCGGATACTCCGTAAGACCATCCGAGCGCGGAAAAGGTTACGCAAAGGAGATGCTCGGATTAAATATTAAAAATGCCGGGAGAATGGGGATACCGAAGCTTCTTGTGGTGTGCGATGAAACAAATACGGCAAGTGAAAAAACGATACTTGCCAATGGCGGAGTTTTTGAAAAGTGCATCGAAACAGGCGGATGTCGGATGAAAAGATATTGGATCGATACGGACTGAAAAAATTCTGCTTGCCGCACCGATAAACGGCTTACTTCTATACATCCTGCAATAACAAAAAACCGACCTATGAAGCTATAGGTCGGTTTAACTGTTTTATTAACTTCTCTGAATATAGGGCTGATTTTATCTTGTCAATACTTTGACCCACTTGAAGCGGTTGACTTTGACTATCGCCACAAAGCATTTGAGTATCTGATCCGCCTTGAGCAGGGCGAAGGTGACCGCGGGCGGGAACTTGAAATAAAACGCCGAGAGCGCGGAGAGCGGGAGCACGATGCACCACATGAACACTATATCGTTGAAAAAGACGAAATTCGTATCTCCGCCGCCCGAGACTATACCGGTGAGGCACGGCATTTCATACGCTGTGCCTATCGCCGTGACGCAGAGGATGAGCACAAATATATTTGCAAGCTCCGCCGTTTCAGCCGAGGCGTTATAGACCGAGATTATCGGCTTTCGGACTAAAAACAGCACAAATGAAGTCAGCACACCGATAATTAAAAACATCAGCTGCATGGTCTTTGCGCCGCTCTTGACCTTTTTCATGTCTCCCTCGCCGACCGCCATGCCCGTCATGACGCGCGCCGCGTCACCTGTCGCATAGGCAATGACCGAGGTGCACTGGAACAGCGTCTGCGCTATGCTCGACGCCGCTATGCCGGAGGCTCCGAGCCTGCCGAGTATCGCCGCCTGAACGGACATCGCAACGCCCCAAGAGACATTCGAGAGCAGAAGCGGCACGCCCGATTTCATGAAATCGGCTATATAACTGCGCTCGAGCGCGAAGACATCTTTGATTCTGAGCTTGAGCTTTTTGTCGATGAATCTGCAATAGATTATGCTCGCGATAAACTCGACTGCCCTCGAAGTCAGCGTCGCATATGCAGCGCCCTTCACTCCAAGCTCGGGCGCGCCGAAGTGGCCGTAGATGAGAGTATAGTTGAGGCAGATATTTATAAGCAGGGTCGAGAGCGAGATGTAGAAGCCTATTCTTACCGTTTCGACGCTGCGCATGACTCCGAGCAGAGAGTTTGAAATCGAGAACATCAAATATGAAAATACCATTATTTTCAGGTATTCCACGCCAGCCGGAATGATGCTCTGCTCGTTTGTCAGCAGTCCCATGACCCCATAGGGCACGAACCAGACTATCGCGGACATAATTGCGCTGAGCAATAAGCTTATCCAGAAGCCGACCGCAAACACTCGCTTTATCGGCTCGGTTTGACGCTTGCCCCAATACTGCGAGATGATAACGCCCATTCCGGACGCGGTGCCCGTGACGACCATCTGCAGAAGAAACTGCACCTGATTCGCTATCGCAACGCCGCTGAGTGCCGTCTCGCTGTAAGCTCCGAGCATGATATTGTCCGCGAGATTGACGCCGTAGACGATAAGATTCTGGAGCGCTATCGTCATGGTCATCGTGAAGAAGTCGCGGTAAAATTTCTTGTCGCGTACCAACATTTTCATTCCCCCAAAAGACACATACCGCCGTATTATAACACTTACCGCGCGGTTTGACAACACCCGGCGGATATACTATAATCTTGTCGAAACCTGTATGGGAGATGTTGAAATGAAGAAGCTGAGAAATATATTCTGCGCGGCTCTTGCGCTGCTGCTCGCGATGTCCTGTGCGGCGTGCTCGAAGAGCGTTGAAGACGGAACTACTTCCGATTCAGAGCCGGACACGCAGGTCACTGTTATATCCGCCGACGGCACAACGGCAAAGACCGTTATTTCAAACGACGGCGGCACGATCGCACAAAATGGCGAGACGAAAAATCAGCCTGCGGTGGGCGGAGATAATGCTCAGGAGCCGGAGAGCCCGGACGGCGGCTCGGGTCAGCGCGAAACCGTGCGCGTCACGATAACCGAGGGCATGACCCTGACTCAGATATTCAAAAAGCTCGAGGCAAACGGCGTGTGTTCGTTTAACGATTTGATGAAGACCGCCGAGAGCTACGACTACAGCTACTATCCGCTTATCGCCGCAAGACCGTCGAACACAAGGGCGTTCAAACTCGAGGGATATCTCTTCCCGAACACCTACGACTTTTATAAAAACGAAAAGCCGCAGGATGCGATAGGGCGTTTCCTGCGTGTTGGCGAAAAATACATAACCTCTGCCGACAGAGCAAAGGCAAAATCCATGGGCTATTCGATGGATCAAGTGCTGACCGTCGCGTCGATAATCGAAAAAGAGGGCGCGAACCCCAACGAAGTCAGAAAGATAGCCGCCGTCATATACAACCGCCTCAAAGCCGGTAAGCAGCTGCAGATGGATTCGGGAATCTATTATATCGAGCGCAATGTAAAGCCTTATATCTCCGGCGACGTCAACCGCTATAACAGCCTCTACAATATGTACAAATGCAAGGGGCTGCCCGCAGGTCCGATATGCAACCCCGGCGCGCGGACAATAAACGCGGCGCTCGATCCGGCGGATGTATCTTATCTCTATTTTTGCCACGACTCGAGTGCAAAATACTACTATGCCGACACATATGAGGAACATCTCGAAAATCTGAAGAAAGCCGGAATTGCATCATGAGATGCAAAAATGTCGGATAATTCACAGAAAATTCAAGTTTTGATTCTCCTTCGGGTATAAGAATGGGCTTTAGGTGATATAATTGTACTAAAGTACATTTTTGTACTCGGAGGACAGTTTTTATGAAAAGAACACAGCTGAAAGACAGGCAATTACCCGATTACACACGGGGAGAAGAGATATTCAACATGGTCACGCACATAGTCGGCGGCGGACTGGCGGTAGTCATACTCGTCGCCTGCGTGACGGTCGCGGCGCTCCACGGGAGCATATCGGGAGTCATAACCTCGATAGTCTACGGGCTGTCGATGATAATGCTCTACACCATGTCGAGCGTCTATCACGGCGTGCCGCGCAGCTACGCGAAGAAAGTTCTGCAGGTCATCGACCACTGCACGGTATATTTCCTGATAGTCGGAACATACACGCCGATCGCGGTCTGCGGACTGACAAAAGTCAACAAAGCAGTCGGTTGGACGGTGTTCGGTATCGTCTGGGCTCTCGCGGCGGTGGCGATAACGCTCACGGCTATCGACCTCAAAAAGTTCCGCGTATTCTCGATGATATGCTACATGGGCATGGGCTGGTGCATAATCTTCGCCGTCGTGCCGACATATCACGCGCTGGGGCTCGGCGGATTCCTCCTGCTCGTCGCGGGCGGTCTGCTCTACACATTCGGCGCGATACTCTACGGACTCGGGATAAAGCACAGATATATGCACTCGGTTTTTCATATCTTTGTTATCCTCGGCAGCCTCGCGCACTTCTTCTGCATAGTGCTCTATGTGCTGTGAGGGATGAAAATTGTAATCATGCAGCCGCAACAATTTAAACTGTTGCGGCTGTTTTGCGTTTATGTGATGGAGAAAGCAGGGGAATTACAGATGCCGCCAATGACAAGTGCGCCGATGCTGTAAATCTCAATTTATAATAACCCCAAACCAAAAAGCCAAGCTGCAAAACACAGCTTGGCTTTGAATTTTTTTGCTTTAGTTACTGCTTGGGCGAGAAGTAGACTTTTCCGGGTTCGAGTGTCTTGCCGTAGATGCTGTAGAGCTCGTGGACGGTGACGAACTCAAATCCCTCGGCGTGCAGCTCGGCGGCTATCTGCTCGAATGCGTCGGCGGTCATTTCGTAGAGATCGTGCATGAGGACTATCTCGCCGCCGGTCGCGTGGTCGACGACGGAGGAGATTATCTTCTGCATGTCCGCGTTGCGCTGAGCCTCGGTTCTGCCCGACCCCTGCCTGTCCTTGTATTTCCAGTCCTCAGTGTCAATGCACCACTGGATGAGCGGGAGGTCGAAGTCCTTCTGAATTCCCTTGTAGTCGCCGTAGGGGACTCTGAACAGAGTCGGCTCAACGCCGATGACCTCTTTGACTATGGCGTTCGTCTTGTTTATCTCCTGCTTGCGCTCCTGTGCGCTTATCTTTCTGAGATTCGCGTGACTCCATGAGTGGCTGCCTATTTCGCATCCCATGGAGTAGGCGCGCTTGACCTCCGCAGAGTAGCTTCCGACGCGCGTGCCGAGGACGAAGAACGTCGCCTTGCCGTTGTATTTCTGGAGCGTGTCGAGGATTCGGTTGGTTGCGATCTTGCTCGGACCGTCGTCAAATGTGAACGCGATATATTTGACCCCCGCGGGGAGATTCGGCTTTTTGTGCTGCGTTGTGCTCTCGGGCTTGGCTGAACCTTGCTGTGTGGTTTCTGTGACTGCCTCTGCGCCGAGCAGAACCTTTGCGGCTTCGGTCGAGAAAATCGGCTTTATATCATTGAGCTGGAATACCGCTTCAACGCAGCCTTTGTCTTCGCCGAAGAGAACGCCGGAGTCAAAATAGAATGTCAAGCTGTCGGAGCTTATCGAGAATTTTGTGAAGTTCTTTTTATCGGCAGAGGTGTTTTGCTTGAACTTATCCGAGCCTACGCCCGCGTTGAACAGGCGGTTGGCGGTGAAATAGGATACAACCCGCGTGCTGGCGATTTTCTCGTAGCCGTCGGCAAAAATATCGTCCGCGCTCAGCTGCTTGCCGGAGGGTATATCAAAGACGAGCGTCTCTATGCTGTCCGTCTTGATGCTCTTGTCTGGAATGTCGGTCTTTATCTCGAACACGATGCTGACATATTTGTTCTTGCCGCTGTCCGTCACAAGATAGCTCTTGTAGTCGGCGCTCAGCGTCGGCAGTTCGCCCTTGGGCTTCGAGTTCGGCACTTCTTTGACAAACCCGTCGGCTATCTCCTGCGCCGCCGCTTTTATTCGGCTGTCTATCGCCTCAACGCCTATCGCGGGGTAGTGAATGCCATAGGCGTAGTGATTTTCGTATGTTATCATCGACTGGGTCTCGCCGACCTCCCTGTCCTGGGCGGTGTGCTGGAACTTGAGACTCAGCTCCTCTTTCTGTTTATCGCTTTTGACCG
Source organism: bacterium (assembly GCA_963592475.1). Lineage (GTDB taxonomy): Bacteria > Bacillota > Clostridia > Oscillospirales > Acutalibacteraceae > CAG-177. The sequence goes on along the minus strand of CAVAWW010000078.1, from coordinate 2,137 downwards.
CACAGCCCGCCGCGCCGAAGATAAACAGCACGGTGCACATCAGAGCCGCGAGACGGCGAAATAATTTTTTCATATCGTTTTTCCTTTCCGTAAAAACTTACGAACAGCTGATATTATAGTATAAAATGTCGAACTTTGCAACAAAAGCGCGCAAACTGTAACCTACTGTTACACTCTGTTATGGATTTGTAATTTGTGCGGGTGTCTATATCCTATTCACTAAAACGGCTGAATTGACCTCAAAACTGCAGATAAATGCCGCGAAAGCCTGTCTTTTTTTGTCTTTTGTTCCGAAATCGGCGCGGATATGGCTATTTTTCTTTTAAAGAGTAACAATTTATCGGCATTTTAGTATAATAAAGTATCTTCAATTTTAAAAAGGGGAGAGCCTTATGACAAAAGTCGTCAAGTTCGGCGGAACTTCGCTCGCAGAGGCGAAGCAGTTTCTCAAGGTCGCCGATATAATCAGATCAGATCCCGACCGCCGCTATGTCGTGCCTTCTGCGCCCGGCAAGCGTTTCAGCGGAGATACAAAAGTCACCGATATGTTCTATGCTTGCTACGATTCCGCATCGAGGGGCGGCAATTTTGAAGAGATATTCCAGAAGATAAAGAACCGCTACAACGATATAATTTCCGGACTCGGGCTCGATATGTCTCTCGAAGATGATTTTGAGCATATACGCCTCAATTTTATCGGGCGCGCCGGCCGCGACTACGCCGCGTCAAGAGGCGAGTATCTCAACGGCAAGATAGTTGCAAAGCTGCTCGGCTTCGCGTTTATAGATGCCGCCGATGTTATATTCTTCGACGAGAGCGGCAAATACGACGCAAAGCGCACGATACCCATTCTGCGCGAGCGCCTGAGCTATACTGAGTACGCAGTCATTCCCGGTTTCTACGGCTCGATGCCCAATGATACTATCCGCACATTTTCTCGCGGCGGTTCGGATATAACAGGTTCGATAGTTGCGGCGGCGGCCGATGCCGATCTCTATGAGAACTGGACGGATGTCTCGGGCTTCCTCATTGCCGACCCGCGCGTCGTTGATAATCCGCAGGTCATGAAGACCGTTACATACAGGGAGCTGCGCGAGCTTTCGTATATGGGCGCGACTGTTATTCACGAGGACGCGATATTCCCCGTCATGCAGAAGAAGATTCCGATCAGAATAAAGAATACCAACTCCCCGGAGGACGCCGGCACGCTTATCCTTGCCGACACCGATGAGCCCGCCGAGAACACCGTCACCGGCGTGGCGGGGCGCAAGGGCTTCTCTTCGATAAACATTGAAAAATACCGCATCCACGACGAGTGCGGAGCGGTGCGCAAGATGCTCGAGGTGCTCGAGGAGCACGGCGTGAATTTCGAGCATATCCCATCGGGAATCGACAACTTCAGCATCGTTGTTGAGACTACGAGCCTCGGCGACGAGACGGATGATATAGTTTACGATATAAAGAAAGTCACTTCGGCGAGCAGCGTGACGGTCGAGAACGGCATCGCGCTCATCGCAGTCGTCGGACGCTCAATGAAGTCCACGCGCGGCGTTGCGGGCACTATATTCTCGAGCCTCGCCAAGGAGAACATCAACATAAAGATGATCGACCAGGGTTCGAGCGAGATAAACATCGTCATCGCCGTCGCGGAGCGCGACTACGAGCGCACGATAAACACGATATATTCGGCATTTGTGAAATAAATAAAACAACAAAACGACCGGCGGCGGGAAAAGTCCCTGCCGCCGGAGCTGTTATTTGAAGAATATCAGTGAAAAGTGAAGAGGTAAGAGTGAAGAAGTAAAAACGGCAAGCATTGAATGCTTGCCGTTTTTGGCCCGCCCGGAGGGATTCGAACCCCCGGCCTTCAGAATCGGAATCTGCTGCGATATCCAGCTTCGCTACGGGCGGATGTGCGGATATTATAGCACAGAAGAAAGCCGGAAGCAAGAGCGGCGGACGCGCGGAGCAAAAATATTTTTCCGACGGTCAACAAAATTGGAAAAAGCTCTTGCAAAAAAGCGAAGTCTCGCTTATAATATATGAGCTGTTGATTTTTCTGCTACTGTGGCTCAGTTGGTAGAGCAGCTGATTCGTAATCAGCAGGTCGCCGGTTCGAGTCCGGCCAGTAGCTCCA
>CAVAWW010000077.1:0-7891 GCA_963592475.1 bacterium | reverse complement strand
GTCCGACTCAAGTTTTTTTGAATCGGACTGCGAAGCTTTTTGCTGTTCGTGTTCAATCGAGCACGATTTCCATCTCGCGCTTCTGTATCTTCATGCCGTGCTTCTCATAGAAACGCAGCGCGCCGTCGTTGCCCTCCCAGACATTGAGCGTCAGGTCGTGGCAGCCGAGCTCCTTCGCCGTCTCAAGAGCCTTTTTGAACAGTGCGTCGCCGATGCCCTCGTGCCTACACTTTTCGTCAACGCACAGGTCGTCGATATAGAGCTCCTTGTTCGGGCAGCGTGCGGAGTCAACGGAGTGGTCGATGAGAATGCAGAAAATATATCCGAGCACCTCGTCGTTCTCGTCCGCCGCAACAAAAGTTATGCGGTTCTTGTCGGCTAAGAGCTTCGCGAGGCTCTCGCTGTCGTATTTCGACTTTCCTGCCTTGAACAGGTCGGGTCTTATCCCGCTGTGAAGATTGCAGATATATTCGAGCAGTTCGAGCATCTTCGGGCAGTCTTTTTCTTTTGCGGTTCTTATTTCTTTGAGCATTTTTACTTCCTCACTTTATGCAGATTCTTTCAATACTTCTCGATTTTCCGGTTTTTTCGTCAACATCGATTATAACGCCGCACATCATGCACGCGCCGTCGCTTATCTCAAATCGCGTCGGAAGTCCCGTCTTGAGCCACGATATCGAAGCCTCGGGGCGGACTCCGAGCACCGAGAGCTCGGGACCCGTCATGCCGAGGTCGGTTATATAAGCCGTGCCGCCGGGCAGGACTTTTTCGTCGGCGGTCTGAACATGGGTGTGCGTGCCGACAACGGCGGTCGCCTTGCCGTCAAGATAGAAGCCCATGGCGAGCTTTTCGGCTGTAGCTTCGGCGTGGATATCAACTATCTTTATCCGGCAGTCGCTTATCTCTTCCATGAGAGAGTCAATGCAGGAGAACGGATTGTCCGAGCCGTTTATATACGCGCGCCCGAGCAGATTTATAACGCCTATGCGGACCCTGCCCATGTCTATAACGCCGAAGCCCTTGCCGGGGCAGGCGGCGCCGACATTCGCCGGGCGGATTATATCGCCGCGCTCGTCGAGAAAATGATATACCTCGCTGCGCCGAAAAGCGTGGTTGCCGGTCGTTATAAAATCAACGCCGCTTGAAAATATGTGCTCGGCGGCGGACGAAGTTATCCCGTTGCCGGGCGCGGCATTCTCGCCGTTGGCTATCACGACATCTATGGCATTGAACTTCTTGAAGCCGGGGAGCACCGAGCGCAGAAAGTCGCAGCCCTGCGTGCCGACGATGTCGCCTATAAGAAGTATATTCATTCCGATTTTCCTTTCAAAAAATCCCACCGCGTTTGACGGTGGGATGATTTTTATTTTGCGTAGTCGCTGACTCTGCTCTCCCTGATAATGTTGACCTTTATCTGACCGGGATATTCAAGCTCGTCTTCGATCTTCTTGACGATGTCGCGGGCGATGAGAACCATCTTCTCGTCGCTGACGACTTCGGGCTTGACCATTATGCGCACTTCACGACCCGCCTGAATGGCGAACGAACGCTCAACGCCCTCGAACGAGGATGCGATGCTCTCGAGCTTTTCAAGGCGCTTGATGTAGTTCTGAACATTCTCGCGTCTTGCGCCGGGGCGGGAAGCCGAAACGGCGTCGGCAGCCTGAACGAGGCAGGCGACAAGCGTCTTTGCCTCAACATCGCCGTGGTGAGCCTGAATGGCGTGAATGACGCCCTCGCTCTCGCGGTATTTCTTCGCGGCCTCAACACCCAGCTCAACGTGCGAGCCGTCCATCTCGTGGTCGAGTGCCTTGCCGATATCGTGAAGAAGACCGGCTCTCTTTGCAAGCTTGACGTCGGCGCCAAGTTCCGCCGCCATGAGACCTGCGATATAAGAAACTTCGAGTGAATGATTGAGTACGTTCTGACCGTAGCTCGTTCTGTACTTGAGCTTGCCGAGAAGCTTGACGAGCTCGGGATGCACTCCGTTGACTCCTGCGTCAATGAGTGCGCGCTCGCCGGTCTGCTTGATAGTTGCATCGACCTCGCGGCGGGCTTTCTCGTACATCTCTTCAATGCGGGCGGGATGAATTCTGCCGTCCGAAATGAGCTTTTCGAGCGTCAGACGCGCGACCTCGCGGCGAACCGGATCGAAGCTCGAAACGGTGATAGCCTCGGGCGTGTCATCGATTATCAGATCGACGCCGGTTATGGTTTCGAGCGTGCGGACATTTCTGCCCTCGCGTCCGATTATGCGTCCCTTCATCTCGTCGTTGGGCAGCGCGACAACGGATACCGTGGTCTCTGCCGTGTGATCTGCGGCGCAGCGCTGGATAGCGGTGCCGATTATCTCTCTTGCAATTGTATCAGCTTCGTCCTTTGTGCGCTGCTGATATTCGAGCACCTTGACCGCCTTCTCGTGAACAAGGTCGTCTTCAAGGTTCTTGAGCAGGTATTCCTTAGCCTGCTCCTTGCTGTAGCCCGAGATTTTTTCGAGCATATCGAGCTGGCTTCTCTTGAGGCTCTCCGCCTCGGCGAGTCTGTCATCCGCATCCTTTATCTTGCGGCTGAGGGTCTCGTCCTTCTTTTCGAGATTCTCGATCTTCTTGTCGAGGCTCTCTTCCTTCTGAATGACTCTGCGCTCCTGGCGCTGAACTTCATTGCGCCTTTCGCGCAGTTCTTTTTCGTTTTCGCTTCTCTGCTTGTGGATCTCATCCTTGGCTTCAAGGATAGCTTCCTTCTTCTTGGCCTCTGCCTGGGTCATAGCCTCGCTGACTATGCGGTTCGCCTCCTTTGTGGCGGAACCTATTGCGGCTTCGGCAACTCTCTTCCTATGTAAACCGCCGAGAATGAAACCGATGATGCCGAATGCAACTCCGACAGCGGCGGCTATAAGAATAATTTTCCAAACGTCCAAACGAATAACACCTCCCTATTAGATTTTCCTGATTATTGTAAAACTTAGTAAATAACAACATGGAGTATAGCTTGGCACATAATACTACCATTATTATGTATAATAACCTTAAACGGAAGAAATGTCAAGGTATTATTGCAACACATGGTACAAAAATTTATGGAAGTTGAACAAAATCTCGCGCGAAAGAAAGTGTTGACTTTTTCGCGTTTGGTGATAAAATGATAATGTTAAAAGCTGTGAAGCAGAAGACATGTTCCGAACGTCATCTAAGAGAGCCGCGCGCCGTTGGCTGAGAGCGCCGGTGTTGATACGGGATATGTTACCGCTGCCGAGCGCGCACCGAAGCCCCGTGGGATAGGCTGCGACGTATGACCGCGTTAAGGTTGCATGAGTGGCGGCGCGAGCCGCAAACCGGGTGGAACCGTGGAGCATTCGCTTCACCCCTGTAATTTTTACGGGGGTGGAGCTTTTTTTCATCCCTGAGACGGGCATTTGCCCGAAGCTGAAAGGAGAAATTTTTATGGTAAACATTGAACTCAAGGGCGGAGTCGTCAAGGAGTTTGACGACGGAATAACCGCCATGGAAGTGGCGAAGAGCCTCGGCATGGGACTCTATAAGGCGGCGTGCGTCTGCCGCATCGACGGCGAGGTCAAGGATCTTCGCACCCCGATAAACAAAGACTGCAAGCTCGAAATTCTCACCTTTGACGATGACGACGGAAAGCGCGCACTCAGACATACCGCTTCGCACGTCCTTGCTCAGGCTGTCAAGCGCCTCTATCCCGAGGCGAAGCTCGCAATAGGCCCCGCTATCGACAACGGCTTCTATTATGACTTCGATGTCGATGTGCCGTTCACTCCCGAGGTTCTCGAGAAGATCGAGGCGGAGATGAAGAAGATAGTCAAAGAGGCTCTGCCGCTCGAGAGATACGAGCTCGACCCCGACGAGGCTATTGCGATGATGGAGAAGAAGGGCGAGCCCTACAAAGTCGAGCTCATTCAGGAGCACGCAGGCAAGGGCGAGAAGATATCGTTCTTCCGCCAGGGCGAGTTCGACGAGCTCTGCGCAGGCCCTCACGTCCCCGACACTTCGCGCGTCAAGGCGTTCAAGCTGACCTCCTGCACCGGCGCATACTGGCGCGGTGACTCGGACAACAAGATGCTCCAGAGAATCTACGGAACCGCTTTCACGAAGAAAGAGGATCTTGACAATTATCTTCATATGCTCGAAGAGGCGAAGAAGCGCGACCACAGAAAGCTCGGCAAGGAGCTCGGCCTGTTCACCATCATGGATGAGGGTCCCGGCTTCCCGTTCTTCCTGCCCAACGGCATGGTTCTCAGAAATACCCTTATCGACTATTGGCGCGAAGTGCATAAGCGCTACGGCTATGTCGAGATATCCACTCCGATGATGCTCAACCGTTCGCTCTGGGAGCGCAGCGGCCACTGGGATCACTACAAGGAGAATATGTACACCACGGTTATAGACGACACCGACTTTGCGATAAAGCCGATGAACTGCCCCGGCGGAATGCTCGTCTATAAGCTTCAGCCCCATTCATACCGCGACCTGCCCCTGAGAATGGGCGAGCTCGGACTGGTTCACCGTCACGAGCTGTCCGGCGCGCTCCACGGTCTGTTCCGCGTGCGCTGCTTCACTCAGGATGACGCGCATATCTTCATGACATGGGATCAGATGAAGGACGAGATAAAGGGCGTTGTCCGCCTGTTTGACGAGGTATATTCCGTGTTCGGTCTGACCTATCAGATCGAAGTCTCGACCATGCCCGAGGATCATATGGGCGACGAGAAGGATTGGGATTTTGCCACGGAGACCCTTAAGGCGGCAGTCACCGAGATGGGCAAGGACTTTGTCATCAACGAGGGCGACGGCGCATTCTACGGACCGAAGCTCGACTTTCATCTGTCCGATTCCCTCGGCAGAACATGGCAGTGCGGCACCATCCAGCTCGATATGCAGCTGCCCGAGCGCTTCGAGCTTGAATACACCGGCGCAGACGGCGAGAAGCATCGCCCGGTCATGATTCACCGCGTTGTTCTCGGCTCTATTGAGCGCTTCATCGGCGTTATCACCGAGCACTTTGCCGGCGCGTTCCCGCTGTGGCTCGCTCCCGAGCAGATCAAGATTCTGCCGATATCCGACAAGTTCCACGGCTATGCCGAGGAAGTCCGCCAGCAGCTCGATATGGCGGGACTCAGAGTCAGCGTTGACACCCGCAGCGAGAAGATAGGCTATAAGATCCGTGAGGCTCAGCTCCACAAGATTCCCTATATGCTCGTCATCGGCGAGAAAGAGGTCGAGAGCGGCACGGTCAGCGTCAGAAAGCGCGGCGAGGGCGACATCGGCGCGATGAGCATCGCCGATTTCATCGACAGCGCAAAGACCGATGTGGCCGAAAAAGCTATCTGGTAAATTTTTACAATAAAAAACCGAACGGAAATTGCCGTCCCGGTGCAGTATACAATATCTTGTGTATTGCGCCGGGACTTTTTCTATTCGCCAAAAATTTTTTAGAATCAGAGTGTAAAAAATCGCCTGAAACTATTGCACAGGCGGTTCTTTTGTTTTATAATGGTGGTGCAAATAGGTGACAGAAACCACTCAGGTGGTGGACGAGAACACCCGAATTCACACAAAGGGGGGCGAGCGCATGGAAAAAACTGAATTCAGCGGATTTTTTGTCCATACGCTCGACCAGAAAAACCGAGTGTTTATTCCGGCAGAATTCCGCAGCAAGCTCGGCACGGAATTCGTCGTCTGCACTCCGCCCGGCAGCACCGACTGCATCATCATCTATACGTTCGAGGAGTGGGACAGATACTTTGAGAATCTCCGCGTTCTCTGCAAGGGTACGACCCGCGCCTATGCCGAGCGTATCGCGAGCAGCTCGAAGAGATGCGTCATCCCGGACAAGCAGGGCAGAATAACCCTCTCCGCTGACCATTGCGCAAAGGCACACCTCGAAAGAGAGGCGCTGATAGTCGGAGTCGGCAACCGTATTGAGATATGGAATCCCGAGATTTGGGATCAGAAGTGCGCGGAGAACATGGCGGAGATCGAGAAGATCGCGGCGGATGTTCAGCTTTAATGCGGAGGGCGGCATAATATGGAGTTCAAGCATATACCCGTACTTTTCCGCGAATCGATTGACGCGCTCGATATAAAGCCGGACGGACTTTACGCAGACTGCACTGCGGGCGGCGGCGGTCACTCGAACGCGATACTTGACAGACTCTCGGAAAACGGCAGGCTCGTTGCCATTGACCGCGACCCTGAAGCGATAGAGACGCTCACAAAGCGTTTCGAGGGCATAGAGAATGTCAGCATAGTCAACGACAACTTCTTTAATATAAAGAGCATACTTTCGCAGTTCACCGACGAGGGCGCGGACGGCATCCTCGCAGACCTCGGAGTCAGCTCCCATCAGCTCGACGACGCCGCGCGCGGATTTTCTTTCCACGCGGACGCTCCGCTCGACATGAGAATGTCGATGCAGGGCATGAGTGCGGCGGACGCAGTCAACTCGCTTTCGCAGCGTGAACTGCAGGATATCATCTACAGATACGGCGAGGACAAGTTCGCTCCGCGTATAGCGGCGGGAATAGTCCGAGCGAGGGCTGAAAAGCCGATAGAAACAACACTGGAACTCGCCGAGATAGTCAAAAGCTCTATTCCGGCGGCGGCGCGCCGCGAGGGAGGCCACCCCGCGAGGCGCACCTTCCAGGCGTTGAGAATTTACGTCAACGGCGAGCTTGATGGGCTCGACAGAGCGATAGACGATATGTTCGATTCGCTCAAGGTCGGCGGCAGGCTCGCGATAATAACCTTCCATTCGCTCGAAGACAGAGCGGTCAAGCAGACTTTCGCCTCCCTGTGCGAGGGGTGCATATGCCCGCCGGAGTTCCCGGTGTGCGTCTGCGGGAGAAAGAGCCGCGGCAGGCTGCCGCAGAAGGCGGCGGCTCCGAGCAAGGCGGAGCTCGAAGAGAATCCGCGCAGCAGAAGCGCAAGGCTTCGCGTAATAGAGAAAATCAGATAAATTTTTCAGTATAAACGGGAAAAAGTTACAGAGAAAGGATGGTAACTATGGCAACAAATCTCAACGGCACGCAGGCGTACAGATTCGAACTCTTTGAGCCTCAGCAGGCTATGCCCGCGCCGAAAAAAAGGGAAGTTCCGGTCGGCCCGCAGCGAGTGATCAAAGCGCCGGAAAAGACGAAGGAAGAGAAGCAGGCAGAGGCAAAAGAGATAAACAGGCGCATCGCCGTTATTCTCAGTGTGGCTGTCGTTATGTTCATGCTTCTGGGCATAAACATGTATTCGCGCACAAGGCTTACCGTCCTTGCAAAAGAGACGGCGAGCATACAGACGAGCATCGCCGAGGAACAGAGCAGAACGGTCGACCTGCAGAGCAGACTGACTCAGAAGATGAGCACGGACGCTATTCTCGACTATGCGACAAACAGGCTCGGCATGGTCAAGGGCAACCGCTCGCAGATAAACTACATAACCGTCAACGGTTCTGATTCAGTCGTTTATAATGATGACAACGGATCGAAAGCGGGAGAATAGTACGGGCATCGCACGGCATATAATTATGTGCCTGAGTTGCTTTGAAAAGGGCGGATCGCGGTCTGCCCTTTTTGGACATTTAAGAAGGTTTTTTACCGAGCGGTGAAAGGGTGAAGATATGCAGAAGACATTGCCTAAAAAAGAAAAAGACAGGCGCGCCAAGGTGATGGTAGTTATCATCGCCATAGCTTTCCTTGCCTGCGTCGGCAACCTCTTCCGCATTCAGGTGGTTCAGGCTGATTATTACAAAGGCAAGGCCGAGGAAAATCAGCTCTACGATACCGAGATACCGGCTCAGCGCGGCACTATTTATGACTCCGAGGGAAATGTCCTCGCCCAGAGCGCATCGGTGTGGCTCGTGTATATCGACCCCTACAGCG
>CAVAWW010000076.1:0-8021 GCA_963592475.1 bacterium | reverse complement strand
TGGGTCTTATCGGCATGGGCAACAACCCGATGGTCGGCGCGACCGTCGCCTGCGCTGTTGCAGTCGAAGAGGCTATGAAATAATCGGACAACCGATAAAAGTACAAAAAAGGGAGACATTCAAAAGAGTGTCTCCCTTTGCTGTATAAAAATATGAAGGGGAAGCTTATGAAAAATATAATTCTTACCGGTGACAGACCGACGGGTCGGCTGCATCTGGGTCACTATGTCGGTTCGCTCAAAAGGCGTGTGGAGCTCCAGAATTCCGAAAATTTTGATGAGATTTACATTCTCATCGCCGACGACCAGGCTCTGACCGATAACGCGGACAACCCCGGAAAAATACGCGAAAATATTATCAATGTCGTTCTCGACTATCTTTCTGTCGGTATTGACCCGAGCAAGTCAAACATATGCATCCAGTCCGCTCTGCCCGCGCTTCACTCGCTGACTTTTTACTATCTCAATCTTGTTACGACAGCGAGGCTGTCGCGCAACCCCACGGTAAAATCTGAAATACAGATGCGCGGTTTCGCTGACGAGGGTCTGCCCACAGGCTTCTTCACCTATCCCGTCTCACAAGCCGCCGACATCACCGCATTCAACGCAAACATTGTACCGGTCGGAGAGGATCAGCTGCCCATGCTCGAGCAGACGAGAGAGATAGTCGAAAAATTCAACAGAATTTACGGCGAAACGCTGGTAATGCCCAAGGCTATGATACCGGAAAACGAGACTCAGCGCCGCCTGCCCGGCGTTGACGGAAAGGCCAAAATGAGCAAATCGCTCGGTAACTGCATCTATCTTTCCGACTCGCCGGCAGTTATAAAAAAGCAAATCAACGGCAAGATGTATACCGACCCTCAGCATTTGCAGATAATCGACCCGGGGCACACGGAGGGCAATGTTGTTTTCACCTATCTTGATGCGTTCTGCACAGACGAGCATTTTGCTGAATTTTTGCCCGAATACGCCAACCTTGACGAGATGAAAGACCATTATCGCAGGGGCGGACTCGGCGACGGAACCTGCAAAAAATTTCTTATAAATGTATTGGAAGAAACGCTGAGCCCGATAAGAGCGGAGCGCGCAAAATGGGAAAAGGACATTGACTCCGTATACGATATTATTTTGCAGGGCACGGCAAACGCCGTTGAAACAACAAACGGGACGCTTGAGCGCGTGCTCAAGGCAATGAGAATCGATTATTTTGCAGACCGTTCCATCGTCAAAGAATGGGAAAAGATTCTGAAAGATTCGTATCGGTAAAAGTGTCAAAAATATAATATCCGCTACAAACCCCGATTACTTATCCCTCCCGAACACCGAAAAAATTCCCTCTCCGGAAGCTCGTCCGGAGAGGGAATATATTTATATATCTTACTTGTTCACTGCGCCGCAGCACTTCTTGTACTTCTTGCCGCTGCCGCAGGGGCAGGGGTCGTTCGGGCCTATCTTTGCGCCCTTGCGGACAGTGCGACCCTTTTCGCTGCCGTCGGACGCGCCGCTGGTCGAGGTTATCTCGGCGACCTGCTTGCGCTTGGTGTCCTCCTCGTTCTTGGGCATTATCGTCATCATCAGGCGGACGGTGTCCTCGCGGATAGACATGGTCATCTCGTCGAAAATATCATAGCTCTCCTGCCTGAACGCAACGACGGGATCCTGCTGACCGTAGGAGCGAAGTCCTATGCCGCGCTTGAGCTCTTCCATGGCGTCGATGTGATCCATCCACTTGCTGTCGACCATCTTGAGCAGAACCATGCGCTCGAGCGCTCTCATTATCGGCACGCCGTTTTCGTCAACGCCCATGAGCTCTTCACGCTCGTCGTAAATCCTGTGTCCGCGCTCGGTGAGCTCCTCCTTTGCCTCGTCGCGGTCGAAGCCGTCAACGAAGTCCTCGGGGGTGGTCAGCCAGCCGAGGAACTTCTCACGCAGTCCGGCTATGTTCCAGTCGGCGTGGGAGAGCGCCTTCGGGCAATAGAAATCTATGGACTCGGCGATGCACTCGTCGAGCATCTTGAGGATAACGGGCTTGAGGTTCTCGCCGTCGAGCACCTGGTCGCGCTGCTTGTAGATAAGCTCACGCTGGCGGTTCATGACATCGTCGAAGCTCAGGACGCTCTTACGCACCGAGAAGTTGCGCGACTCGACGCGCTTCTGCGAGCTCTCGATAACATTCGAGATCATCTTCGACTCTATCGGCATATCCTCGGGGGTTCTGAGCGTGTTCATTATAGTTGTCACGCGCTCGCCGCCGAACAGGCGCATCAGATCGTCCTCAAGCGACAGGTAGAAGCGGCTCACGCCGGGGTCGCCCTGACGGCCGGAACGTCCGCGCAGCTGGTTATCGATTCGGCGGGACTCGTGGCGCTCTGTGCCAATGATGCAAAGACCGCCCGCCTGCCTGACCTGCTCCGCCTCGCCGGAGATTTCGTTCTTATATTTCTTCTCGAGAGCCTGGAATTCCTCTCTCGCGCTGATTATATCCTCGTTGTCCGTGTCGCCGAAGCCGGTCGATTCGGCTATAAGCTCTTCGCTGTAACCCTTGCGGCGCATCTCGGACTTCGCAAGGAACTCCGCGTTACCGCCGAGCATGATATCGGTTCCGCGTCCCGCCATGTTTGTGGCTATCGTGACCGCGCCGAGCTTACCTGCCTGCGCGACAATTTCCGCTTCCTTTTCATGATACTTGGCGTTGAGCACTTCATGCTTTATGCCGCGCTTTTTGAGGAGCTTACTGAGCGTCTCGGACTTCTCTATGGATATCGTACCGACAAGCACGGGCTGACCCTTTTCGTGGCGCTCGACAATGTCGTCGATGACTGCGTTGAACTTCGCGGGTTCTGTTTTATAGACGAGGTCGTCCATGTCCTTTCTTATCATCGGCTTGTTCGTCGGAATCTCCACGACGTCAAGCGAATATATCTCCTGGAACTCCTCGCTCTCGGTCATTGCAGTACCGGTCATACCGGAGAGCTTGTCATAGAGTCTGAAGTAGTTCTGGAATGTAATGGTCGCGAGCGTCTTGCTCTCGTGCTCAACATGGACGCCCTCTTTCGCTTCGATTGCCTGATGCAGACCCTCGTTGTAGCGTCTGCCGAGCATGATGCGTCCGGTGAACTCGTCAACTATGAGTACCTGGCCGTCCTTCACGACATAGTCAACATCGCGGCGCATGACGCCTATAGCCTTTATCGCCTGGTTGATGTGGTGCTGGATGGTCATATTCGACGGATCCATGAGGTTGTCGAGATTGAAATACTTCTCTGCCTTTGCGATACCTTTCTGGGTCAGGACGGCGGTTCTCGCCTTTTCGTCGACGATGACATCGCAGTTTTCGCTGACCTGGTCGGCGGTGTCTTCGAGTCTCGAAGAGGAGCGAAGCTCTTTTATGCGCTCGAAGTTAAGCGTGCGGGCGAAAGCGTTCGCCTGCTTATAGAGATCGGTCGAGCGGTCGCCGCGGCCGGATATGATGAGCGGTGTTCTCGCTTCATCGATAAGTATCGAGTCAACCTCATCGACTATTGCAAAGGAGTGTCCGCGCTGAACCTTGAGCTCTTTATAGGGCACCATGTTGTCACGCAGATAGTCGAAGCCCATCTCGTTGTTCGTGCCGTAGGTTATGTCGGCGGCATATGCCTCGCGGCGCTCGTCGTTGTTCTTTTCATGGATTATCAGACCGACCTTGAGCCCCATGAAGCGGTAGACCTTGCCCATCCACTCGCTGTCTCGACGGGCGAGGTAGTCGTTGACCGTGACGATGTGGACTCCGTTGCCGGAGAGCGCGTTGAGATAAGCGGGGAGCGTTGCGACGAGCGTTTTGCCTTCGCCGGTTTTCATCTCCGCGATGCGTCCCTGATGCAGAACGATACCGCCGAGAATCTGCACGGGGAAGTGCTTCATCCCGAGCACACGCCACGAAGCCTCGCGGCAGGCGGCGAACGCCTCGGGCAGGATATCGTCAAGGGTCTCGCCGTTGGCGAGTCGCTCCTTGAAATAAGGGGTTTTTGCCTTGAGCTCCTCGTCGGTGAGTTTTGAATATTCCTCGTCAAGCGCGAGCACCTTGTCCTTTATCGGCGTGATGCGCTTGATTTCTCTCGAAGAGTAGTCTCCGAAAATTTTCTTTAAAAGACCCATAGAAAGTCACCTCAAAAAATTCTTCTTGCCTTAACGGCTTGGATATGTTAATATCGGGTTGATATATTATGCTATTATAAGGGAAACGGAGCGGTGAAAAATGCCTAAAAGAAGCGATTATATCTCGTGGGACGAGTATTTTATGGGGATCGCGATGCTCTCGGCTTACAGGAGCAAGGATCCCAGCACCCAGGTGGGCGCCTGCATCGTAAACGACAGGAACAGGATAATGTCCGTCGGTTATAACGGCTTCCCCTCCGGCTGCGACGATGACGAGTTCCCGTGGGAGCGCGAGGGCAGTGCGTTTGATACGAAATACGCCTATGTCTGCCACGCAGAGCTCAATGCGATATTGAACGCCAGCGGCGACCTGCGCGGATGCAAGGTCTATGTCGCGCTTTTCCCCTGCAACGAATGCGCCAAGGCGATAATCCAGAGCGGGATAAAAGAGGTAATTTACATCAGCGACAAGTACCGCAACACCGACAGCGTGCGCGCATCGAAGAGAATGTTCGACGCCGCGGGAGTGAAATACACGAAGCTCGAGATGAAGCGCGACAAGCTCGTTATCGACTTCAGCGAAAACTCAATATAAAATCAAGCTTTTCTGCGTCGCCTTTTTGGCGGCGCTTCAGTCTGCCATTGCGCGGTCTCAAGGCTTTCCTGTGTAAGGGGAGCTGTCACGGCGAAGCCATGACTGAGGGGTTGCTGTGATGAAAGTTCGAATACCGGGCAATTTCTAAAAATTGCAGCTTATTCAAAACAATCCCTCCGGCGCTCCGCGCCACCTCCCTTTACACAAGGGAGGCATTGATTCCTGCAAAGTCCCAAGAATCGGGTTTATCGACACGCTGCTGCGTCGCCTTTTCGGCGGCGCTTTTTTATATATCGACAGTCAGCTCGACCGGGCAATGATCGGAGCCGAATATCTCCTGATGTATTTTCGCGCCGGTAAGCCGGCTGTTGAGCCGCTCGGAGCAGAGAAAATAGTCGATGCGCCAGCCCGTGTTCCGCTCGCGCGATTTGAAGCGGTAGCTCCACCAGCTGTACTGTCCCTCGACGTCGGGATAGAAATATCTGAATGTATCAGTAAAGCCCGCGGAGAGCAGTTCGGTCATCTTGTTTCTCTCTTCGTCCGTGAAGCCGGGGTTCTTGCGGTTCGTCTTGGGGTTCTTTAAATCTATCTCGTTGTGCGCAACATTCATGTCTCCGCAGACTATTACGGGCTTGTCCCTGTCGAGCGAGAGAAGATAGTCCCTGAACGCGTCCTCCCATGTCATTCTGTAGTCGAGCCGGGCGAGCCCGTCCTGCGAATTTGGGGTATAGACGCAGACGAAATAGAATTTTTCAAATCCGAGCGTTATCACACGCCCCTCGCGGTCGTGCTCGGGAATGCCGATGCCGTATGACACGCTCAAAGGCTCTTCGCGCGAAAAGACCGCCGTGCCGGAATAGCCCTTTTTCTCGGCGTAGTTCCAGTAGCAGTGATAGCCCTCGGGCGCAAAGTCGACCTGCCCCGCCTGAACCTTTGTCTCCTGCAGGCAGAGGATATCGGCATCAAGCGCCGCAAAAGCCTCGGAAAAGCCCTTGCCGATGCACGCTCTTATTCCATTGACATTCCATGAGATGAGCTTTTTCTCCGCCATGCCGCAGACTCCTTTCGGGGCGTATCTTATGCGCCGGAGCACATATACCTTGATATTATATCATAACTTTCGGCGAATTTCCATAACTTTATAAAAGCGAATGTAAACAATCTATTACTAAAAGGCAGTCTGTGACGTTATCTTGCATAAAAACACGGCGTTATTAATTTTGTTTTTATCAAAAATTACTTGACATTATTAGTTAATTAGTGTAAATTTATAGTGCGCTGTGTTGCCTTGTAAAGTGCAGCACAAAAAAACGGGCGGAAAGACCCGAAAATATTTTATGAAAGGTTTTTGACATGAAAAAGAATCTTCTGAAGATCGCTTCCCTGCTTCTTGTCCTCGCGATGATATTCTCGTTCGCAGCGTGCAAGAGCGACAAGGACAACGGCGATTCCACAGCTCCCTCCGAAAGCTCCGCAGACGCTAACAACACCGTCTCCGACGAGAGCACCCCCGCAGAAGCCTCAAGCGAGGACGCTTCTGCCGAGTCCACCGAAATCGAGACCGTTACCGACGCTTCCGGCAAGGTCATCGAGACCAAGCCCGCCGACAGCGGCAAGGCTCCCGTAGTCACCTCGAAGGGCAACAAGGCCCCCTCGAGCACCGCGGATATCCTCAATTATTACAACGCCGCCACAAAGGCAGCAGTATCCGGCAAGGTCGGCTTCACAAAGCACAGAGAGACCAAGAACGAGAACATCGAAGCCAGTGCTGTTGTTAAACCGTTCAAGAGCCTCATCTATAAGTTCATGGGCATCGGCGCCGAGAACGCCTACAACGAGACCGTCACCAAGGGTCAGTGGGATACCGATACAAACAAGTATTTCCTCAGAGCTTCGACCCTCGGCACTGGCGACGTCACCGCAGCTTCCTGCAAGCAGAGCGGCTCGAACTACATAATCACCATCAATGTCAAGAACGGCAACTCCTATGCCGCCAAGGGTACTGCAACCTGCAACGCTCCCCTCGACAAGAGCGGAATCTGCGTCGGCGACAAGGACAAGGGTTACTATGACCACAAGAGAGCCAGCTGCATCTATGACGCTATCGACGAAGTTTACGGCGGCGCAAAGGTCACTGAGAGCTATTCGGGCGCAGTTGTTACCGCAACCATCGACGCCGCTACCGGTCATTTTGTCAAGCTCGATGTCAAGTTTGATATCACCGTCAACATTGACATCGGCGCTAAGCCCACCGCTACCGGAACATCGTATGTAAGCTATTCCAGCTTCAAATATTGATTTTTCTAAGGGGATAGAAAACAATGAATAAGAATCTCAAGAGAATCGCGGCTCTTCTGCTCGCGATCGCCATGATTGCAAGCTTCGCGGCATGCAAGAAGGATAAGAATAACGATGACACCACCGGCGCCGGCGATGTCGCCATAAACGGCGACGCTATCGCGGACGATCTGCTTCCCGAGGCTTCTTCGGAAGCAACCTCCGACTCGACCGCAGCCGAGACCGAGATTGTGACCGACAAAGAGGGTCACACCGTTATCGAGACCAAGGCTCCTGCCGACAACTCAGCAAAGCCCTCGAACGGCAAGCCCGAGAGCTATGCTGAGATCCTCGCCGCTTACAGAGACGTTCTCAATCTCGCAAAGAGCAGCAAGGTCGGCTATGAGAAGTCCGAGTGGCAGACCCTGCCCAAGGACAAGAGAAACTTTGACGGCTTTGTTATCAACGCGGCTCTTCCCGTTGCCGAGCTGTTCATGACCAGCGAAAAGGATGCAAAGGGCAAGAAGCACGAGAACAATCCGAAGGGCACCGACATGAAGTGGTTCCCGATCTACCAGCATCCCACAAAGGGCTGCACCCTGACCGATGTCAGCAAGATAAAGAGCGCAAAGTGCGAGGTTCTCTCGAACGGCAACTACAAGATAACGATAGTCCTCAAGGCGGATATCAACCCCGAGCCCTGCGATCCCAAGACGGGCGTTATCTCCAAGGGCTTCACCGGAACGATGTTCAGCCCCCTTGCGAAGGCCGATATCGACAACACCCTCCAGAACGACCCCAACGTCACGAAGGTCGTCAAGGATGTTGAGTATTCGCTCAAGTACTATGACTGCACCGCAGTTCTCACCTACAACCCCAAGACCAATCATATGGTAGATCTCTATCAGTATATGCATGTCCTTATCACCGGCTCCGGCAAGGTGCTCGGCAGCAAGTTCTCCGGCAATGCGGTTCTCGACAACTATCTTGAGATAACCAACGTCAAGTATTAA
>CAVAWW010000075.1:0-8181 GCA_963592475.1 bacterium | reverse complement strand
CGGGCTCGTGCGTCTTGCTTCGCAAGCCGTTCAGCCCTCTCAAAACATAGTCGCCTATCGCCCTTGGAGCGGGCGCTATGCTCCTTGTTTTTCGCCAACATCGCCTCGCTTCATCCGCCACAGGCGGCGCTTCGGTGATGTTGCCCGCTTGTCTCCGTTAGCCGTCAAACACTGCGGCGCGGCTATTGAAAGTTTGATTATAAAAGTCGGCTAAGCCACTTGCTTCTACTTTGCTATGGCTCGAACGATAGACAAACCTCAATTTACCAATCTGTCCAATCATATCACGCAGCTTCAATATATTAAAAAAGTCCCGGCAGGCATTGCTGTCGGGACTGAAGCTGTTCTATAAACACTCGCCGTTTGGTTCGGGGAGCGCTTTGTAAATTGAATTACAGGAATCTTACGAGAATACCCGCAAGCAGGACGGAGACTATCGTCACGCATACGAAGCCCGCGACGAGCATCTTGGGCATGATCTCGGCGGTGATGTTGTCTCTCTCGTCGCCCTCTTCGGTGTTTATGTTGATAGCCTCGGTGGTTATCAGCATATTAATCGGGAAACCGGAAAAGGCGTTGAGGACTATCGCGTAGCACATGAAGAACGACTGCTTGAAAATCTTGCTTGCAAGCAAAGCCATGAGTCCCATGGCTACGGTCGCAAAGACGACGAGCGCTGCCGATATGCCGACAACGGACGCGATGCCGTCTGTACCGGAGCTGGCGAGAGTCTTGAACAGACCCATCATCAGCGCAGTCATAACAAAGCCGTAGGAGCTCGCCTCATGGAGGGCATCGGTCTCAACGAGCTTGAGCTCGTGAGCGGCGAAACCGAGCAGCAGGCAGATAACATACATCGGTATATAGCCCTTTGTGGCATAGTCGATCCAGTAAGCCGCGAGAGTGATGAGCGCGAGCTTGAGCAGTATGATAGTAGTGCTTGTGGCTCTCTTCTTCTTTTCGTCCTTCTTGTCTTCAGAGGCGGCTGTTGACGCTTTGAACTCGCCGTTTCTGTAGAGCTTCGTGAGTCTCTTTGTCTCCTTCTTCAGGCAGAACGAGGTCAGCGGGTAGCCGACAAGTCCCTGGAGGGAGAGGCAGACTATCGCGACAAGGGCGGCGGAGGTCTTGCCTGCTTCTGTCGCGGCGCTCGACATCATCGCGGTCGCTATTGCGCCGCCGGCGAGCGGAGGAGCCGCGGCAATCGCGTTATCGAAGCCGAAGAGCGCGGTGCCGAGAGTCAGGCAGATTACCGTTATAGAAGCGACGCCCATAAGCGAGATTATGACCGTCTTCCACTGCGCCGCCATCTCTTTTCGGCTTATAAGAGTGCCGAGATGGGTGACGAGCAGACCGCAGGCGACTTTGAACAGCGCATCAGACACGCCCGCGTCGTCTATAATGGTCTTCGGGAAAAGCCCGGTCGAAAAGCCGACGAGCATAAGTATCATGATGACAAGCACTGACGGAACCCAGCCCTTTGTCACCTTTGCCAGTATCTCCGAAATGGCGAAAACCAGCAGCAGCGCGGTGAACGCGCCGAAAGTTGAAACGATTATCGGACTCATTTTACATCTATCCCCTCATTAAAACGATATTAAAGGAACTTGTCGAGCTCGCGCTCAACGTTCTCATATTTCTTGACCTTGGGCTCGCGGATAAGATATCCCTTCGCCATGACCATCTTCACATTGCGAAGAGTCTTGAGGTCGTCGATCGGGTTCGCATCGGTGACTATAAGATCGGCGCACTTGCCGGGCTCAACGGTGCCGGTGATATCATCTATATGCGCTATCTCTGCGTTTCTCTTCGTTGCGGTGTAGAGTGCAAATTTATTCGACACGCCGCAGTACTTATGGAAATAGACAAGCTCTCTCCACATATCGTAGTGGGTGATGAACGGGCAGCCGGTGTCGGTTCCGAGACCGACGGGGATGCCGTTTGCAAGGCACTTCTCGGAGCAGTCGATTATACCCTCAAAGACGACCTCGCCGTTGAACTGCGAAAGCTCGGTCGCGTGGCTGACGGAGCGATCAAACAGCGCATAGGGAAGCGCAGGAGAAAGGGTCGTTATGAGCGCCGCGTGCTTCTCTTTGAAGAGCGAGATTATCTCGTCATCCGCCTTTGCGCCGTGCTCGATGGTGTCGACGCCGTTTTCAAGCGCAACGCGCACGCCCTCGGGGCTCTCGACATGGGCGGCGACCATAAGTCCGCGCTTGTGCGCCTCGTCGCAAGCCGCCTTGACATACTCGGGAGGCATTTTAAGCACGCCGGGCTCGCCCTTGACCTTTGCGTCAAGCACGCCGCCGGTTATCATGAGCTTTATCAGATCCGGCTTATCCTCGGCAATCTTCGCGACAAAGTCTCTCGCCTGCTCTGCGCTCTCGGCGACATAGGCAAGCGAACCCGCCATGTGTCCCTCCGGGACGGAGACCGCCATGTTAGCCGCGAGTATTCTCGGACCGACTGTCTTTCCGGCGTTTATATCGTCGCGGATGCTCGAATCGGCGTTTTCAACTCCGCCGACGGTTCTGATGGTCGTAACGCCGCTGTTGAGCTGCATCTGAGCCGCGCTGCGGCAGACCGCCTTGATTATCTTGCGGAAGAAGTTGTTGCTCGTCATAATCTTGACAAGCTTCTTCGGGTCGGATTCTTTCTTCTTCGGCTTTCCGCTCGAGGGAAGATGGATATGCATATTGATAAGACCGGGCATTATGTACTTTCCGCCGAGGTCTATCTTCTCATATCCGGAGATATCCGCGCCCGCGTCGACAATGGCAGCTATCTTCTCGCCGTCGACAAGAATAATTTTGCCGGACTGAGGCTCCATATCCTGAGTACCGTCGAGAATGACGCCGTTTACAAGTGCGTATTTCATTTTTTCGGTTCCTCCTTGAAAAAATTGCAAGTCCGCATTGTATATCGCGGCAGCTTATTGGCTTATGCAAATATTAACACGGTTGCGATGCTTAAAATTATAGAGCTTTTTTCTCCGTTTTGCAAGCTTTTTCCGTTTAAATCGCTGATAGTTTTCGATTTTTGTCACCCATGAACAGAGAATCGGATATTTTAGCAAAATATTATGTTATCGTCATATAAAAAACCGCCGCATCCGAAGACACGGCGGCATTTTGTTATGTTTTCTCTTACTGGATAAATCCGGCGACGGTGAGCATATACTCGCCGATCTGAGCGCCGAACTCGGGTGCGCCTTCCATGATAAGCTTGCCCTTCTTCGCAGAGTCAAGCATATCGTCAAGACCGAGCAGGATGCCCAGCGCGCTGTCGAGAGAATCGAAGCGGAGGGTGAAGAAAGGCATAGCTCTCTTGTAAACGCCTCTGCCGGCTCTCGATTTGCCCGCCTTTATGCGCAGATAAGCCGAAAGCTCATCGTGGCCGTTGACAGCCCACGCATAGACACGGTCGGGGCTCTTGAGCGCCCAATCGTGAACATCGGGATGGCCGAGCTTGTTGAGCTGGCTGATGCCGCTCGAAAGCAGATAGAAGTAGCACTTGACGAGCAGAGCCTTGGTATCCTCGTCCTCCGGGATGCCCTTTGCCGTAAGCAGCGAGGACATCTTCAGAAGCACTGCCATGAACGAGGCGAACAGGCCGGGATGCTTTGCAATACCCTTCATCTTGGGCAGGGTCGCGAGGCTCATCTTGCCCTTGAAGAATGCGTTCATCGCCTCGATGCTCTTGAACTCAAGCTCGATATGGGGAGCGGTGTCCACCTTGTCGTTGTGAACGAGCCACTCGCCGCAGTTGACTACGAAATGGGTAGCCACCTTGCCGTCCGGGCTGTCGGGATCGAGAGCACTGACCTGCATAACGCCGTGCGCGTGCTCAAACTTCTTTGCAAGCGAGGGAACGTCGTTTGCAATCACCTTGATGAGCGGAAGGACAGCGTTGAGAAAAAGTTTATTAGTAAAAATCTCATCTCTTGATGCCATATAATCATTCCTTTCCTTATCGGGATACGGGCGAAGCTATTACACCTCGTCGTCCCAATCGTCATCAAGCTCGAAGTCCTTGCCCATGACCTCACGGACAGCGTCAACGATACCGTTGGAGTCGATACCGAGCATGGACATGATGTCCTCATGCAGTCCGATGGGGGCAAACTTATCCTGGATACCGAGCTGCTTGAATGCGCAGCCCTTACCGGACTCAACAACAACCTCTGCAACCGCGCTGCCGAGACCGCCGATGACATTGTGATCCTCGACAGTGATTATGCGGCGGGTCTCCATAACAGCCTTGAGGATAGCCTCGCGGTCGATGGGCTTGATGGTGTGCATATCAAGAACTCTGACTTTAAGACCGTCCGAATTCTCAAGAAAGTTAGCCGCCTGGAGAGCCTGGAATGCGCAGGAGCCGCAAGCGATAACGGTGATGTCGGTGCCCTCTTTAAGAGTGACTGCCTTGCCGAGCTCGAAGCCGTAATCGGTGTCCTTATAGAGGACGCGGTCGAAGCCTCTGTTGATTCTGATATAGAACGGGCCGGGGGTCTCATATGCCGCACGGACTGCGTTGACGGTCTCCATACCGTCTGCGGGGCAGATAACGGTGAGGTTGGGCAGAGCACGGGTGACTGCGAGATCGCAGATAGCGTGATGGGTCGAGCCCGCCTGACCGAATGAAGTACCCGAATGGGTAGCGATTATCTTAGCGTTGACATTCTGATAGCAGATGTCGGTGTGGAGCTGATCGGCACTTCTCAGAGAAGCGAAGACCGAGAATGTCGAAAGGAAAGGAACGAGTCCTGCTCTCGCCATACCTGCGGCGACGCCGAACATGTTCTGCTCTGCGATACCGACATTGAAGAATCTGTCCGGATAAGCCTCACCGAACATACCGATCTTTGTTGATTTGCCGAGGTCAGCGGTCAGCGCGACAACTTCGGGATGCTCTGCGCCGAGCTCAACAAGGGTCTTGCCGTAATATTCCGCGGTGGAAAGAGCGGTTGATTCAACGGCTGTATAGGTCATTCCGCCTGCCATATTATTCGCCCTCCTTTTCAGCTCTTGCCTTGCGTGCCTCATAGTAGGCGTCAAGGCTGTCTATAGCTTTCTTATACTTCTCTTCGTCAATAGCGCCGTAGTGCCACTGATAGTTATCCTCCATGAAGTTGATGCCGGCGCCCTTTATCGTGTCGGCAATTATCATGACGGGAGAATCGGTCTTGTTCTCAAGAGCGAAGTCGATAGCGTCGCACAGCTCCTTGAAGTTGTGTCCGTCGACTTCCTTGACGATGAAGCCGAAGGAACGCCACTTGTCGGCGAAGGGCTCGAGCTTCATGACATCCTCTGTTCTGCCGTCGATCATGCACTTGTTGCGGTCGACGAAGGAGATCATATTGGTGACCTTGAAGGTGGAAGCGGACATAGCGGCTTCCCAGTTTGAACCCTCGTCGCACTCGCCGTCGCCGAGGATGCAGTATGTTTTGTAATCCTTGCCGAGAACTCTTGCGGCAAGAGCGGTGCCGACGGCTATCGGAAGTCCGTGGCCGAGAGAACCGGTGGAGGCGTCAACGCCGACGACCTTGTTCGAATCGAGGTGGATGCCCATCTTCGAGTTCGTGTGGTTGAAGGTCTTGAGCTGCTCGGGATCGTTCCAGCCGAAATCGACGAGCACGGGAGCGTAAGCTATACCCGCGTGACCCTTACTGAGGATAAGACGGTCTCTGTCCTCCCACTTGGGGTTCTTGACATCGAGTCTCATGTACTTGTGATAGAGAACGGTAAGCATATCCATGACGCTCATGCCGCCGCCGATATGACCGCTGCCCGCCCAGTAAGTGGTGTCGAGGCAAAGTCTGCGCAGCTCGTGAGCCTTCTTTTCGAGCGCTAACCATTCCTGCTTTGATAATGGCATTTACATTTCCTCCTTACAGAAAACATTTTTATCGTCTGAGTGAATGAACGGGTGCCCCCGCAAATCACAAAGCTTCCGTTTTTTGTCCGGGAATATCCGCCGGATGAAATATATGTCCCGCGCACGGCAAAAATTACTCAAAAGGGCAAAATATCCAAACCTATGAGCGCGCGCGAAACTATTTTTATATATGATAACATAAAAAACCCCGTCTTGTAAAGACAGGACGGGATTTTTTTTCATAATTTTATCAGGCAAGCTCTGGGTGATTCTTGCGCAGGGTGTTGAACGCATCCTCCGCAACATCAACGGTGTGAGCTATGTCCTCGTCGGTCAGGGACGCGTTGAGGAAATGGTTGTGGTGGCTCGTGATGAATATGCCGCGCTTGACCATCTCTGCGACCCACTCCTGATGGAGCATGAGGGAATCGTCATCCGCAAGGCGCAGATAGAACAGGGACGGCTCGCCGGAGACGACAAGATGGAAGCCGTTGTTTGCGGCGGCAGCCTTGAGACCCTCGCCGACCTTGAGACCCTTCTCGCGGAAGAGGGCGGGAGTGTTGAGATTCTTCATCTTGTTGATGCAGGCGATACCTGCGGCGAACGGGATAGCGCTGAGCCAGTAGCTGCCGGTATATGACAGGCTGCTGATGGAGCTCTTGAGGAACTCTTTACCGCAGAGGGCGGAGACGTTCCAGCCGTTTGCAAGAGCCTTGCAGAAGCAGATAAGGTCTGCCTCGAAGCCGTAGAAGTGGTCGCTGCCGGCGAGGTCAAGACGGAAGCCTGCGCGGACGTCGTCGACGATAAGGACAATGCCGTTCTTTGTGCAGAGCTCGCGAACCTTCTGCCAGTAACCGTCTGCGGGAAGCTGGTTGTCGAAGAAGTTTCCGTGGAGATAGGGAGTCGAGATAAACGCAGCTATCTCGCCCTCGTTCTCGGCGATAGCTCTCTCGAGAGCCGGGATATCGTTCCAATCGATATAGATATTGTTCGCAACGTCCTCTTCAAGAACACCTGGATAGTCGACCTTCTGGGTCCAGGGCGAAATACCGTGATAGAAGCCGTTGATGAAGATTATCTTCTTGCGATGAGTATGGGCTCTTGCGGTCATGATAGCGGCGGTGGTGACATCGTTGCCGTTCTTTGCGAAGAAAGCCCAGTCTGCGCAGTTGACGGTGTCGACAAGCAGCTCTGCAAACTCGACCGCCTTGTAGGACGGAGAGGTGGTGCAGTTGCACTTCTTTGCCTGCTCGAGAGCGGCGGCGTCAACATCGGGGTCATTGTAACCGAGGACGTTGGGACCGTAAGCGCACATATAGTCGATGAATTTGTTGCCGTCAACATCCCAGAAATAGGAGCCCTGCGCTCTGTCGCCGAAAAGCGGGAACGCGCTGACGGGGATGAAGCAGCCTTCTGCCGGGCCGAGGTGGCCGTAAACGCCGGAAGGAATAACCTTTTCGGCTCTTTCGAACATCTCTCTGCTCTTTGTGTAATCGTTAATCTTGAAGCTCATTAAAGTTCCCCTCCCTTATGCCAAGTACAGAGCAACTCTGTCGAGCAGTCTGTTCATATTGTCGATCATCGAGATCATGCCCTTCATGGTGATAGCGCCCATGCCAATGCAGGCAACGGCGTTTATCTTTCCGTCGAAGAGGTCTCTTGCAAGATCCATTGAAGCGAACTCCATCTCGGCGCGCGGATTCTCGCAGCGCTTCTTGATGGTGACGAGGCGGCCGTTCTTCGCGCGGATTGTGACCGCGGGGCCGTCCTTTATGCCGAAGCCTATCTCGCCGTCAACGATATGGGATGCCGAGAACTGACCTATCTTGTCGTTATTGGCTATCTGGGAGATAGCGACGGCAATGGTATAGAGCATGAGCGTGGTGCTCTGCTCGAAGAAGGTTCTGTCCTCAAGATCCTCGGGCGAGGGGCGCATATATTTTGCAAGCAGGTCGGTCAGAGGGGTAAAAGTCTTGAGGAGGAACTTGATGTGCTGAAAACCCTTTGAGGGGATCGGAGTTACGGTTCCGTCGATAAGACCGTTGAATTTTTCGCAGGAAGAGAAAGGCAGCTTGACGTCGCACTTGCTGACGCCCTGCTCCATCCTGCATCTGCCGTTTTTGAAGGTTATTGTGGCGCTCGGGCCGTCCTTCACTTCAAAGCCGATGGAGATGGGTTTGGTGTTGGTGAGCATTGCGCTCGCCTCCGGAACTATCTCGCAGAGATTCTCCAAAGTTCCCAAGACAGCATAAAGGTTAATGTACGCCATTGTTTTCTGATCAGTCAACCTTCATTCCTCCTTTTTAA
>CAVAWW010000074.1:0-8592 GCA_963592475.1 bacterium | reverse complement strand
GCGGGCGAGAACTACAACCGCACCCCGGCATATCCGACAATTGCCGACGAGATGCGCGACAGACTCGACGAAAAGATGAACGAGTTCAAAAATAACCGCCGAGGAATTATAAAAAACAGCTGATAAAAACGCCGCCGAACGGGTGAACAGTCCGCTCGGCGGTCGGAATATCCGGGGGGTGAAATTTTGCCTGAACTTTCAATAATGATAAAGCCTGCGTCGAGCCTTTGCAATCTGCGGTGCGAATATTGCTTTTATCACGATGTTTCGCAGATAAGAGAAGAGCATAACCTCGGCATTATGTCCGCCGAAACTTCAGACAGGCTCATAAAAAGCGCGCTCAGCTTCGCAAAAGGGGACAGCGTAGCTTTTGCGTTCCAGGGCGGAGAACCGCTGCTCGCCGGGATAGACTATTTCAAAGACTTCGCCGAGCGGGTCAAGAAATATAACCTGCGCGGCAGCCGTATATTTTTCAGCATACAGACCAACGGCTTGTTGATAGATGAGCAGTGGGCGCGGTTCTTTCACGATGAACATTTTCTCGTGGGTCTGAGCCTTGACGGCGATATGGCGGCGAACCGATTCAGAGTCGACGCCAACGGCACAAACAGATTCTATAAAATTCTCAATGCCGCCCAGATGCTGACCATGCACGAGGTCGATTTCAATATTTTGACCGTGCTCACGGGCTACGCCGCCGAGAATATCGACAGGATATATTCGTTCTTCAAGCGCAAGGGATTCAAATATCTCCAGTTCATCCCGTGCCTGCGCCCGTTCGGTGACAAGAGCGAGAGCGAACTGTATATGACTAACGAGCAGTATGCGTATTTTCTGATACATCTGTTCAACGCCTATGTCAAGGACTACGTCCGCGGCGAATATACGAGCATCCGCCAGTTTGACAATTGGGTTCAGATGTATGTCGGCAGACAGCCGGAGCAGTGCGGGGTCTGCGGTCACTGTATGCACCAATTCGTAGTCGAGGGCAATGGCAATGTCTATCCATGCGACTTCTATTGCCTTGACGAATGGCTGCTCGGCAACATAAATTCAGATGAACTTGAAGCGATGGCAAATTCAAAGAAAGCCGCCGATTTTATCCGCGAGAGCCTGCCGGTCGACCCGAAGTGCAAGGCGTGCAGATACTATCCGCTCTGCCGCGGCGGCGGATGCAAGCGAAGCAGAGCCGACCGCGATTATTGCGAGGCGTATAAAAAATTCTTCTCCTCGTGCCTGCCGCTGTTCCGCGTGTTTGTTGACGAGGCAAACAGATAAATAAAATTACTGCTCCGACAGTACAATAAAAGCATTAAATCCTGCCCAGTTTTCATGGGTAGGATTTTGTGTTTGCGATGTGTATGCGATAATTAGGATTGGTGGGTGTAGATATCGGTGATAAGTAATTGTGGCAATATTATAAATCAGCACAATCGCGTAGGGGCGGATATCATCCGCCCGCGAAACTTGAACAAATTTGTTGACACCTATACAATCCCACCACCAAATATAAAACAGCCGCAACAGTAAAATCCGTTGCGGCTGTATGCTTTTATTGAATTACCGTCAGTCCGTGACATTCTCCCAGAAGAAGTCGCGCTTGTCCTGAGTGTTGAGCAGGACAACGGGCTTGAGCTGGTTGAGGTTCGCGCCCTCGTTCTTCTTCATCTCAAGATACTGGCTGTATGTGCCTTTCTTTACGAAGTGAAGCTCCGTTTTGCCGAGAGTGCGTTTGCCCCATGCGTCGCTGATGAAGAGGTTCGACTCGCTGAGCTTGTCATCGAATACCTTTGCAAACTCGTCGCGTCTTGCAGGATCTATCTCGTCCGCAGTCTCGACGAAGAGGACATAGTGGCCGGGAGTAGTCGTCTCGGTGTCGGGATAGACGCTGTGACCTATCGCGACCGTGCCGAAGTGGTCGCACATCTGCTCAACCGCCCAGTCGAGCATCTTCTGATCCGTCTTTTCGCCGGCGATGTTGAGAACCTGGTTGAGTCTGTATTTAAACGTTACCGTCGGGGACTGCTTGTAGAATCCGGTGACCTCAATTACGTCCTCTATGCGGTAGCGGTAGAGACCCGAGAGGGTGGTGAGTATGAGCTCGTAGTCGTTGCCGGGCTGAACCTCGCTTATGGTCAGCGGGCGTGTGTCCTCTGGCGCGCCTACGGGCAGGAACTCATAGAAACCGTTGTGCGGGAGCATAACGCAGTCGTTGGAGTTGAGCGCTATCGGCACCGCAACAAGATCCTCTGATGCGCCGTAACCCATGTTGTGTATCGGAAGGTTGCCTGTGTAGCGACCGATCTTCTTTGAATAGACCTCAAGCGAGCCGGCGCCCATGGCGAACATCCAGCAGCAGTTCGGCCAGATGCGAGGGACTATCGGCGTGTCGAAGCCCTTTTCAAATTCGCGGCGAAGCTCAGCGGCGCGCTCGGGCATGGGCTTGATGCGCTTCATGAGCTTTGCTCTTATCTCGGGCGGGCACTCGATGCTCTCGTTTATCGTGCCGTGCTCGATGTCGTCGCAGAACATCTCCCAGTTGTCCTCGAGATAGTGCATCATCGATTCGAGCACCGTGATTATCAGCGTGCTCAGATAGCTGACCTTCCTGTCCGTCAGAGCGAAGCGCAGCTTGAAATACTGCATGTTCATCTTGCTCGGATCCTCCGGGAACATGACCTCCGGGGGAGAGGTGACGAAAAATCTGACGAGCGGCTTTAAATACATCAGCGGAATGCCCGAAAGGCAGCTGCACGTCTTGCCGCTGGGCAGCTTGTGGCTGGTTATCTCAAGAGTCAGAAGGCCCTTCTGCGGGGGCAGGCGCTTGCCGTGCTCGTGGAACCATTTGACCGCGCAGCCGACAGGAGCCGAGAAGCTGAAGCACTGGCAGTTCCAGAGTGCTCTTCCGGTCAGCGGAACAAGCTTCGGCTTGCCGACGCTGCCGGAGGACTCGGCGTATCTGCACACACGGTAAGAGGTGATAAGATTCTTTTCACCCTTTTCCGCCATGCGGTCTATGTAGCCTTCGTAGTCCTTGTAGCGTGAAAGCGGAACTTTCTCCTGATATTCGGCAACGGAGTGAACGTCCTTGAAGTTGTGCGCCTTGCCGTATTCTGTGTTCTTGTTGTCGCGCATGAGCTTTTTGACTATGTGCTCCTGAACCTTGACGGCGTTTCTCGAATAAAGTCCGAGCTTTATGTGCTCGCAAAGTCCGAGGAAACCTCCGAAGTCGGTCATGAGGCGACTGTGAAGTTTGGTTTTCATGTCTTTTTTTCACATCTCCATCCCATTGGCGGCGGCAGCCTTTCGCGGCCTGTCCCACCTTATTACGAATGCTATTTTAGTATATATATAATTGTTAATTGTTCTCACATAGAATTTAAGAAAGATTTAACAATAGGTTTAGCAGCAGTTTAAAGAAAAATAAAATTGTACTTAGGTCAAACGCATTTTTATATTGAAAAGGCGGGGATTATGTGATATCATTTTCTCGCTGTTCTAACTTTGAGGAGGCGGGTGCGTGAAGGCAAAAAGCGATAATGCGGTTGTTCAGTATCTGAAATTTATCGGCGTAGGTCTGATAAACGCCGCAGTGAATTATATCTCGTATTCTGCGGTCATATATCTCGGCGGTCACTATGTGCTCGCCAATATCGTCGGATTCACGCTCAGCGTGCTTTCGTCATATTTAATCAACGGTAAGTTCGTTTTCGACCGCGACGAGGGCGTCAAAGGCTGGCAGGTGCTTCTGCGGCTCTATGTGTCTTATGCCTTTACAGGCTTGCTGCTCACCAATGTTATGTCGTGGCTCTGGCTCGACGTGTTGAAGCTCGAAGAGGGAGTCAGACCGTTTAACGAAATGCTTGCGCAGTCGGGCGTGGAGCTGACCGACAGAAAGCTTGCCGAATATATTGCCCCGTGCATAAATATCGCTATAACAACGCCGCTCAATTTTGTTATAAACAAGTTTTGGGCATATAGAAAAGTCGGCAAGTCCGCAAAAAAAGAAAATGTGCAGACCGGACGCGATCAGTGAAGCTGATCCGTCCGGCTTTTTAATATAAATTATAAACTTTTTCTAAACTAATGCAAATATTTATTAATTTCACTAAAGTAAAAAAGAATGCTCTGCAATCATATAAAATTATGTCTTGATAGAACTCTGTAGGGGTACAGGGTTCATAACCCGAGAAAATAAAAAATGAGGGAAGGAATCACAAAATGAAAAAGAAGTACAAGGACGTATACTATGATGTGCCCGATGTCAAGACGATAAAAGAGCTTGTCATCCACGGCGTAGGCGAGGGAAAGGATCAGCCCCTTTTCATGTATGACTACGAGGGCGGCATCAAGACCAGCACTTTCAATGATGTCTGGCACGACATCAACTGCCTGGGTACCTATATGTTTGCCCACGGCGTCAAGGATTGCAATGTTTCGATAATCGGCGAGAACTCATATGAGTGGATAGTCGCATTCTTCGCGAATCTTCTCGGAAAGGTAGTCAGCGTTCCGCTTGATCCCAAGCTTCCCGCAGAGGATCTGGCAGTCCAGCTCAACGAGAGTGAGTGCAAGGCTATCTTCTATTCCGAGCACTATGCTCCGACCGTCGAGAAGATAAAAGAGATCGGTGCTCCCATGGACACCTTCTTCTATATTCCCGATTTCCCGAAGTACATAGCCGAGGGTGAGAAGCTCCTCGCAGAGGGCTATACAGAATATAAGGATGTCGTTGTGACTCCCGAGGATCTCGCAACCATCGTCTTCACCTCCGGCACCACCGGCAAGAGCAAGGGCGTTATGCTCACCCACGGCAACCTCGCTTCCGTCGTCACTTCTTCCTGCAAGTGCTTCCAGGGCGGAAACTCAGTCGGCTTCCTGCCGCTTAACCACACCTTCTCGTGGGTCGCGACTATCTTTGCGGCGTTCATTATCATTACCTACGGCTATATCTGCGTCGATATAAAGAACCTCGTCAAGGATTTTCAGACCCATCATCCTCAGAACTTCTCCGGCGTTCCGCTGGTCGTCGAGACTATTTATAAGCGCGTCTGGAAGACCGCAAGAAAGACCGGCAGAGAGGATGTCCTCAAGAAGGGTATTAAAATCAGCCGCTTCCTGCTGAAGTTCGGCATCGATGTCCGCCGCAAACTGTTTGCTCAGGTTCATGAGCAGCTCGGCGGCAGACTTGAGTTCATCGTCGTCGGCGGCGCTGCGCTCGACCCCGAGTATGAGCAGGGTCTCTATGACCTTGGCATCCAGGTTCTCAACGGCTACGGCATAACCGAGTGCTCGCCCGCAGTTACCACCAACACCATGGAAAATCATAAGCCCGGCAGCGTCGGCAGACCGCTTCCGTGCAACGAGATAAAGATAAACGATCCCGATGAGGACGGCGTCGGCGAGATATATGTCCGCGGCTCCAACGTCATGAAGGGCTATTACAAGGATCCCGAGGCAACCGCCGCGGCATTCGACAACGGCTGGTTCAAGACCGGCGACTACGGCAGAATCGATGAGGACGGCTTCCTCTTCTTCGTCGGCCGCAAGAAGAATCTTATCATTACCAACAACGGTAAGAACGTCTCTCCCGAGGAACTTGAGGAC
This sequence comes from bacterium, assembly GCA_963592475.1. Taxonomy (GTDB): domain Bacteria; phylum Bacillota; class Clostridia; order Oscillospirales; family Acutalibacteraceae; genus CAG-177. The sequence goes on along the minus strand of CAVAWW010000074.1, from coordinate 2,985 downwards.
AAGCTTTCTCAGCGCTGCCATGCGATCCATGAGATTCTTGTCAGCCAGGAGGGCAACAAGATCGTCGCAGAGGTCTATCCTTACTATGAGGAATACGGCAAGGATGCCGATCAGCTCGTCAAAGATGCCGTTGACCAGTTCAACCGCGACATGCCCAGATGGAAGAACATCGACAAGCTCGAGTTCCGCTCCGAGGAGTTCCCGAAGACCACGACTCTCAAGATCAGAAGAAACTACAAAGAGCTTGAAAAAGCGGGCAAGATCTGATTCTTTTCATCAGAATACCACAAAACAAGAGCTTTCGACATGCTTCGGAGGCTCTTTTTAAATATTTTTGTTGTCATTTCTAACAAACTTTTGACGCTTGTTTTGTAGGATGTTCCAAAAATTCTGCTCTCACTTCGTCATAATACACAATCTGATGCGCTCTGATTGTGCAATATGCACATAAGATTTTAATGCGGTTAGAAGCAATTATTCAAACTGGTAGGTTTATAAAAGTCTGTTTCTTTGGTGAAATTGCACAAATAGCAGGGTGCTCGTTTGTGCAAAATTACTTGACAAATAGCGGAAACTGAGTATAATGAAAGCATACCAAATGAAAGGACTGACAGATATGATGATGAAGCAGTACTACAAGATGGAACAGGACCTGTTTGGTGAGATTGAGAAGGAGAAGAAGTTCAGCTTCCACAAGCTCATGATGCTTCTCGCGCTTAGTTCTGTAGCAGGCAAAGCTGCACTGTAACTTAAGCGGCGGCTTCTCAGCCGCAGGAACTAAAACAAGCCCGAAAGGGTTCCAATATATCGGCACCGCACATTTTCGAGTGCGGCGCTGTTTTTTATGTCCATAATTTTGCACCCGATAGATACAACACTAAATCCCTATTGTTTTTTTCGGCTCAAAATGATAAACTGGAGCTTGAAGAGAAAATCGCAGGGAGGAAACAGGATGAACAAGCCCGTATTCAGACTCAAATATTCTCTCGCCGGCGCAGTTTATGAGACCGTCGGCTATTCGGGACCGCATTTTTCGGTCATTACCGTTAACGATGAGAGCGGAGTGAAGCTGACTCTCATTCCCTCGCGCCCGATAACGCTCATTTCGGCGTCGCTTGAATTTTGGCACGAGTATGAAAAGAACGAAAAATTCTTCGTCAACGGCTATCAGTCGTGGACAACATCCGGCGAGATGTCCGCCGAGGATATCTATCGCGGAACGACTCCGCTCGCAGGTGTCACAAAATATACGAAAGATATGGCGATAACCTCCGGCGACTATGCGTTTACCCGCTATGAGCCGCGCCCGGGCTTCTTCCATAGCTTTACATATACTTATCTCCGCCGCGGCGGAGAGTTCGAGCTCTTCGGTTCGCTGAGCGAGAGAAACGGCTACACCGTTTTCTATTCGGATATGGAGAAGCATATCTTCTCCGTCGAAAAGGATGTCGAGGGGCTGACTATAAGCGAACCGTATGAGATGTTTGATATCGTTCGCGTTGTCGGCGGCTACGACGAGGTGTTTGATAAGTATTTTGCCGCCATGGGCCTGCCCGCAAAGAAGCGCATTGACAGGCTTACGGGCTATACCTCGTGGTATAACTACTTCCAGAAGATAGATGAAAATATAATCCTGCGTGATTTAAAAGGACTTTCAAGGGCGCGCGAGAGCGTCAATATATTCCAGATCGACGACGGTTATGAGCCTTTTGTCGGCGACTGGCTCGACTATAACGGCAAGGACTTCCCCAACGGCATGAAAACAATAGCCGATGCCGTCCACAGGGAGGGCTATCTCGCGGGAATATGGCTTGCGCCGTTCAATGTTCAACGCGGCAAATCACGAATATTGAAAGAGCATCCCGATTGGCTCATTCGCAATCCCGACGGCAAGCCACAGCTCGGCTGTGTCGCGTGGGGCGGCGCGTATACGCTCGATATCTATAACTCCGAGGTGCGCGAGCATCTGAAAAAAGTCTTTGACACTGTATTGAACGACTGGGGCTACGATATGGTGAAGCTCGACTTTCTCTACAGCCAGTGCAGGACTCCGCGCGATAATAAGACCCGCGGAACCATCATGTGCGAGGCGATGGACTTCCTGCGCGAGTGCGTCGGCGATAAGCTCATCCTCGGCTGCGGCGTGCCGCTCGGTCCCGCATTCGGCGTTGTCGATGCGTGCAGGATAAGCTGCGATGTCGATTTATCTTACGGCGGCAAGTTCTACAACTCCATGTCGATAAACAACGAGCTGCCCAGCGCGCAGAATGCCATAAACAACAGCATGTTCCGACGTCACCTCAACGGCAGAGCGTTCTTAAACGACCCCGATGTGTTCTTCCTGCGCGACCACAATTTGACTTTCACATGGGAGCAGAAACTGTTGCTCGCGAAGATAAACAACCTTTTCGGGCGTGTGCTCTTCGTCTCCGACGATGCCGGGGAATACAGCGAAGCTGAGCTTGAAGTGCTCAAAGAGACTTTCAGAGAATCCGATGCAAAGATTCTCGATGTCAAATGCGTCGGTGCCCGCGCGGACGGAAACTATGAGATAAAATTCATCGAAAACGGCGAAGAAAAACTGTTGTATTTCAACCTATTCACGGGCGCGAGCAACATACTCGAAGTCAGATAAACAAATCAATATCGGCACTCTGCATTAGCGGGGTGTTCATAAAAGATAAAAACCGATCTATGCTCATAGGTCGGTTTTATGTTATTGCAATGTGTATATAAATGCGCCGTTTATCTCAACTTGACAAATTGGGATTTGTCGCAGAATCTATTTTGGCTCCCCTGTAGGGGAGCTGGATACGCGAAGCGTAGACTGAGGGGTTAGTTTTGTTTTGCTCAAAGCAATTAATAAAACATATACAATATGGACAAATGTTATTCGCTATACGAATTTTATGGCGACTTATTGGCGCGTATTTGTAGGGTGCGGCGACCTCGACGCACCGCTGCCGCGCAAGCGGCACGAATTTC
>CAVAWW010000073.1:0-9072 GCA_963592475.1 bacterium | reverse complement strand
AATGGTGTACTCTGTCTTTTTACCTGAAAGATTCTCCGCTTCGCGGATTGCTTCGTCGGTGCAAATGCCTTTCCAGAGGACCGTCCCGGCTCGGTTCTTTTACCTGAGAGTTTCGCCCCTTCGGTGGCCGGAAATCCGGCTCTCTCCCAAACCCGTCAATCGGATACCCGATTATTTTATAGCGCATAGCGGCACTTGTCAAGAGGAAAAATAAAGGTTATTCTTCCATCTGCTTGCCGAGGAACGAAGCCGCGACCTGAACGAGCTTTATCTCCGTCTGCGTCGGCACGGACGCCTCGTCCGCCGTGAGCAGAACCACCGCGCCGGACACATCGCCCGCGCCGATTATCGGAAACGCCGCCGCCGCGTCGCGCTCAACGCCCTCTATAGGATGGAACCGCTCGCCGCCCTCCTCGCAGATAAACGGACTGCGGTTCTCCATGATGTTTTCGAGCGCCTGCGTTATCCTGCGCTCGACCGTCTCTTTCTTCGGCACGCCCGCGCAGGAAATGACCCTGTCGCGGTCGGTTATCACGACCGGAAGCCCCGTGTTCTTGTGCAGAACCTCGGCATACTGCGCCGTCAGCGACGACAGCTCGCCGACCTGCGAATATTTTTTGAAAATAACCTCGCCGTCAGCGTCCGTGTATATTTCGAGCGGGTCGCCCTCGCGGATGCGCATCGTGCGGCGAATCTCCTTGGGGATAACGACCCTGCCGAGATCGTCGATTCTTCTGACTATTCCTGTTGCTTTCATTATATTAACTCCCTTGCTTTTGTTGCGTACCTGTATTGTTTGCCGCTTGAGGGAGATTATGCGGATAAATGAAAAGTTGAACAGAATGGCGGAAATGTATGTACCAGCTTTAAAATATTACAGATAAATTGTTTATATATGGAAGCTTTGATGTTGACGCAGACAGAAAATAAAAGAAGCGTGGTTATTGCAAGATTTTTTACAATATATCTTCGGCTTTTCTTGACGGGCACCGCCATAATATGATATCATTCTTAATGAGTTAATACGCTGAAATTTTATAGGAGGTGTTTTTGTGGTCCCTGAAAATTTTAAGGAAAACGGCTTTATGATAGGACTCGGTCTTTTTATCGTCGTCTTTGTCATAGCGCAGTCGCTTTTCTTTCTCGTCAAGGCATGGAAACAAGGCAAAAAACTCGGAATAACAACTGATACCCTGAAGAATACAGTTGTGTCGAGCGCGCTGTTCACTATCGCGCCCGCCATCTCGATTCTCGCAACGGTCATCGTGCTCGCAAACTCGCTGGGCATCGTCCTGCCGTGGATCAGACTTTCGGTCATAGGCAACCTCGCCTATGAGAGCGTCGCCGCCGAGGCAGCGCTCGATACCTTCGGTCTGACTCTTTCGAGCCCTGTGACCGATCCCAAGGTCTTTGCGACCATAGCGTTCGTCATGACCATCGGCTGCATCCTGCCGCTCATTCTCATCATCTTCGTTATGAAGAAGGTGCAGAAGACCATGGGCAAGGTCGCCGACAAGAACTCGAAGCTCGCTGATACTCTTTCCGCAGCCGCGTTTATCGGCATCATCGCCGCGTTCGTCGCGCGTGCAATTGCCGGCGCAGGCAAGGCGGGCGACAACGCCCTCTACGGCGCGGAGTTCGGCGACGGCGCAGGATTCATGTCTGTGTGCGTGCTCGTCTCGGCGATGATATTCATGAGCCTGCTCACGTTCCTGTGCAAGAAGTTCAAGATAAAGTGGCTTGAAGCATTCGCTCTGCCGATAAGCATGTTTGCCGCGATGGGCGTCGCTATTGCTATAGCGAAGCTCTGCCCCGAGGGACTCGCTTATCTTGAGTGGAGAGGCTGATAAGGAGGGAAATGCAAATGAGTAAAAAGAACGCTAAGCCCTACAGCGAAAAAATACATATCTGGGGCAGAATTTCTTCGATAACCGCCATTGCAGCCCTCATGTTTGTGCCGATAGCGATAAGTGCACACTACAATGCGTGGCCCGAGGCGAGCAAGCTCTTCGATGCAATGAAGGTCGTTATCCCGGTCTATTGGATCTCCGGCATCGCCGAAGTGTTCACCTATGCTCCCATGCTCGGCGCAGGCGGAACATATCTGAGCTTCGTCACCGGCAACATCACGAACCTCAAGCTGCCCTGCGGACTCAACGCCATGGAGAATGCGGGCGTGCGCGCAAACTCCGAGGAGGGCGAAGTCATCTCGACTATCGCTATCGCGTCCTCGGCCATCACGACTACGTTAATTCTCGCCGTCGGCGTGCTCGCGTTCCGTCCGGTGCTCCCTGCGCTGACCACCAACCCCAACATCGCTCCCGCTTTCAAGCAGGTTCTGCCCGCGCTCTTCGGCGCGCTCGCCGCGACCTACTTCTCGAAGCACTGGAGAATTTCGATATTCCCGATAATGGTCGGCGTTATCACTCTTATCTTCGCCTCGACCATGGGCGTCGGAACGCTTATCTTCGTTACCATCATCGCATCGCTCCTCGGCGCGTTTGCAATGTATAAGTTCGGCTGGCTCGACAGCAAGGACGAGAGAAAAGCCAAGAAAGCCGCAAAGGCAAAGAAATAAGTCCGACATTCGGCAGTCCCGCAAAAGCCGATTATTCGTAAAACAGATTCAGTCCCGACAGGCATTACACTGTCGGGACTTTTTCTGTATATATCGCAACCGTGTAGGGGCGGATATCATCCGCCCGCGGTTTATGCGGTAGCTGCGGCAGGCGAGCGAATCTCTCCCATACAAGTAGATTGCGTAGGGGTCGGCGACTCGACGACCCTTTGACGCGACAGCGTCACCGAAAATCTATTTATTCATCCGTGTCGTGTAAAACGCTCTCTGCTTGAGAGTTGTCCCTGTGCCGCCTGCGGCGTTCGCGGGGTCTCGGGGCGAAGCCCTGAGTTTGCTTTTCTTTTGCAGGCGTTTTCTTTTTCAAATAAAAAGAAAATGCCGAAACGCTGTAGAAGATAAAATATTTAGCTAAGGTAGGTAGCGAAGGTAGTAGGTAAAATTTACCGGCATCATGCTGTGCCGCCTGCGGCGGCAGCGGTGCGTCGAGTCGCCGCACCCTACAAAAGGACATTGAAGAATTAAACAGCCGTGAAAAATCGGGCGAATCCGTGCAATAACCCCTCAGTCTCGGCTTCGCCGAGCCAGCTCCCCTTCAGGGGAGCCGTAATTGCTTATCTCCCGCAAATCCCGGCTTCATTGTCTGTACTTGAGCTTTTGGCAGTCGGTCAACGGGATAAATCCCGCCAGTTTTTATTTCCCCGAGGTTGAAAAGACCGCGCTATCATGTTATAATCAACATAAATAAAAGCAGAATCTCAGAAAAGTTGAGGGTTTTGCTCAAGAGGGTGGAATACAATGACCGTTTTACAGCTTAAAGACATTCTTTCGGCGGAGCTGCTCTGCGGCGGCGATCATCTGGACAGAGAGGTGCAGACCGCCTGCGGCAGCGACATGATGAGCGACGTGCTCGCATTTGTTAAAGAACAGGCAGTTTTGCTCACGGGGCTCGTCAATCCCCAGGTCGTGCGGACTGCCGAGATGATGGATATGAAGGTCATCGTGTTCGTGCGCGGCAAAGTGCCGGGCGATGCGATACTCGACCTTGCGCGCGAGCTGGATATCGTCGTGCTCAAAACCGAGCTCGAGATGTTCACCTCCTGCGGAAAGCTCTATCAGGCAGGCCTGAGAGGGGGCAGGGCTGTCAATGGATAACATGAAGCTCCATTTTGACGTTGACGGGGAGGATTTTACCCGCGCGGGCGAGGCGTCCGGCGAGACAAAGCGCGTGCTCAAGGGTCTCGGCTTTGACGCATCCGTGATAAGAAACGTCTCGATAGCCATGTACGAGGGCGAGATAAATATGGTCATTCATGCGGGCGGCGGCGAGATAGATGTCGAGATATCGCCCGAGTGCATATCCATGGTGCTCGCCGATCACGGCCCCGGCATAGAAAATGTCGAGCTCGCCATGCAGGAGGGGTATTCGACCGCGCCCGATAAGGTGCGCGCCCTCGGCTTCGGCGCGGGCATGGGTCTGCCCAATATAAAAAAGTATACGGACGAGATGAAGATAGACACCGAAAAGGATGTCGGAACAACGATAAGCCTCAAAGTATATACCGCTCACTGACTGAGCGCCCGCGTCTGCGGGAGCCGGGAGGACTTTTTACATGAACACGTATTTCCATTCGGTGCGGCTCGATGAAGAGAAGTGCATGGGCTGCACCAACTGCATAAAGCGATGTCCCACGCAGGCTATACGCGTGCGCAGCGGCAAGGCGCATATTATCTCGGAACGCTGCATCGACTGCGGCGAGTGCATTCGCGTCTGCCCGCACCATGCAAAATATTCCCACCGCGACTCGATGAACAGAATAATCGAGTTCAAATACAGAGTCGCCCTGCCCGCGCCGTCGCTCTACGGGCAGTTCAACAATCTTGATGATATCGGATATGTCATAACCGCGCTCAAAATGCTCGGCTTTGACGAGGTGTTCGAGGTCGCGAGAGGCGCCGAGCTCGTCAGCGACGCGACGCGAAAATACATCGCCGAGCATGATATTCCGAAGCCGGTAATATCCTCGGCGTGCCCCGCGGTCTGCCGGCTGATAAGGGTCTGCTTCCCGCACCTTGTCCCGCATGTCCTGCCGCTCAATTCTCCCATGGAGACTGCGGCTCTGATAGCGCGCAGCGAGGCGCAGGCAAAAACGGGACTCGACTCTTCGGATATCGGAATATTTTTTATCACGCCGTGCCCTGCGAAGATAACCGCCGTCAAGCAGCCCATCTGTCTGCCGGAGTCGAATGTCGACGCCGTGATAGCGATGAAGGATATATATCCCGTGCTCCTGAAGCAGATGAACCACCTCGGCGCGCCCGAGGACGCCTGCAAGTCGGGACTCATGGGAGTCAACTGGGCGTCGAGCGGCGGCGAGTCGGCGGCACTGCTCAAGGATAAATATCTCGCCGCGGACGGAATAGAAAATGTCATAAAAGTGCTCGAAGAAATAGAGGACGAAAAGCTTGACAGGCTCGATTTTGTTGAACTCAACGCCTGCTCTGGCGGCTGCGTCGGCGGCTCGCTGACTGCGGAAAATCCGTATGTCGCAAAGGCAAGGATCCAGCAGCTCAGAAGATATCTGCCCGTCGCGGCGAATCATCTGGCGGGCGACGAAGTGCCCGAGACTATGGAGTGGCAGCGGCCGCTCGAGGGCTCGTCTGTTCTCAAGCTCGCCGACAATGTCTCCGACGCCATGGCGATGATGTCGAAGATGACCGAGATAATCGCACGCCTGCCGGGACTCGACTGCGGCACCTGCGGCGCGCCCACCTGCCGCGCCCTCGCGGAGGATATAGTCAGGGGCAGCGCGACGCTCCACGACTGCGTTTTCGCCATGCGCGATGAGCTCGCGGGCACCGATATGCAGGAGTATATTCCCGCGCCGTTCAGAAGCACGGGAAAAAAGGAGGGGACGAAATGACGGTCGGGGATATAAAAGAAAAGCTGGGGCTCAAAGCTCTTTGCGAAAACGAAGACTCGCTCTCGCGCGAGGTCACGGGCGGCTACTGCGGCGACCTTCTGAGCTGGGTCATGTCCCGTGCAAAGGCGGGGGACGCCTGGATGACCGTCATGGGCAACGTCAACTCCATCGGCGTGGCGGCGCTCGCGGACATAGCCTGCATTATTTTGACGGAGTCCGCGCCCCTCGATGAGGACGCGCGTATCCGCGCAGAGCAAAACGGCGTTGCAGTATATCAAACCGCCAAAAACGCCTATGAAACAGCAGTCAGCCTGTCGGGGCTTATATAAACTAAACCTGCTTCACCCGTCGGTGCGGCACCTTGAGAGGAGAAAAGCTATGGGTAATGAATTCGAAAAAGCGGTAAAAAGATTTTCCGAGGCAAAGGATGTTTTGGAGAAATTCGAGAAATCGGAGGAGGCCGTGGCGTTTATGCAGAACGAGACGGGATTGTCCGCCGACGAATGCATGAGGGCTTATGAGTTGATTATGAATACCGATACCGACTGAAAATAGTCGGTTAAAACCTATTGACGAATAAATCCAAAAGTATTATAATCACCTTAATGTTGTACCTATCGGGTGCAACACTAAATGAGCATATCTCAAAGGCTTTGACGGAGACAGTAGCCTTGCGCAAAGAGACAAAGTGAGCCGGCGGCAGTGGAAAGCCGGTACTCGGCGCAGGAGCGAACATCACTCCCGAGCAGCGGGACGAAAGGCGAAAACCGAGTAGATCCCGACGGCGCGTCCCACCGTTACCGGGCGGCATTTAATTGAATGTAGTGGGTGGTTGCAAAGCCGGGTCTTTGTCCTGTTATGGACAGGGACCTTTTTTGTTTCCGTCCGCGATTCCCTGAAAGGATGGATAGCTATTATGTACGACAAGGTATCGACGAATTTTGAGTTCGTCAACCGCGAGAAGAAGGTGCTCGATTTCTGGAACGAGAACCACATCTTCGAGAAGAGCATCGACTCGCGCAAAAATGCGGAGACCTTCACTTTCTATGACGGCCCGCCGACCGCAAACGGCAAGCCGCATATCGGTCACGTGCTGACGAGAGTTATAAAAGACATGATCCCGCGCTATAAGACCATGAAGGGCTATATGGTGCCCCGAAAGGCGGGCTGGGATACCCACGGTCTGCCCGTTGAGATCGAGGTCGAGAAGCTGCTCGGCATCGAGGGCAAGCAGGGGATAGAGGAATACGGTCTCGAGCCCTTCATCAAGAAGTGCAAGGAGAGCGTCTGGAAATACAAGGGCATGTGGGAGGATTTCTCCGGCAAGGTCGGTTTCTGGGCGGACATGGAGCACCCCTACGTCACCTATGACAACACCTTTATCGAGTCCGAGTGGTGGGCGCTCAAGCAGATCTGGGACAAGGGTCTGCTCTACAAGGGCTTCAAGATAGTTCCCTACTGCCCGCGCTGCGGCACTCCGCTCTCTTCGCAGGAGGTCGCCCAGGGCTATAAAGATGTCAAGGAGCGCTCCGCGGTCGTCAAGTTCAAGGCAAAGGACGAGGACGCATATTTCCTCGCATGGACGACAACTCCGTGGACTCTGCCCTCGAACGTCGCACTCTGCGTCAACCCCGCAGAGGATTATGTAAAAATAAAGGTCGAGGACGGCACCGTATATTATATGGCGCAGGCACTCGTCGAGAAGTTCTTCCCCGAGGGAGTCGAGACTCTCGCTACTTTCAAGGGCAAGGAGCTTGAATACAGAGAGTATGAGCCGCTGTTCGAATGCACAAAGTCAAAGGACGGCAAAAAGGGCTGGTATGTCACCTGCGACGGATATGTCACTCTGACGGACGGCACCGGTATAGTCCATATCGCACCGGCATTCGGTGAGGACGACGCAAACGTCGGCAAGAACTACGATCTTCCGTTCGTTCAGCTCGTCGACGCCGCCGGCTGCATGGACAAGAGCACCCCGTGGGCGGGCAAGTTCTGCAAGGATGCGGACAAGGATGTGCTTATCGACCTCGACAAGCGCGGACTTCTCTTCTCCGCTCCCGTGTTTGAACACAGCTACCCCCACTGCTGGCGCTGCGACACGCCCCTCATCTACTATGCAAGAGACTCGTGGTTCATAAAGATGACCGCAGTCAGGGACGACCTCGTCCGCAACAACAACACCGTCAACTGGATCCCCGAGAGCATCGGCAAGGGACGCTTCGGCGACTGGATAGAGAACGTCCAGGATTGGAGCATCAGCCGTAACCGCTACTGGGGAACTCCGCTCAACGTCTGGGAATGCGAGTGCGGTCACAGACATTCGATAGGCTCTATCGAAGAGCTCAAGAGCATGTCCTCGAACTGCCCGGACGATATCGAGCTGCACCGCCCCTATATCGACGCGGTTACGATAAAGTGCCCGAAGTGCGGCGGCGAGATGCACCGCGTGCCCGAGGTTATCGACTGCTGGTTCGACTCCGGTTCGATGCCCTTCGCGCAGCACCACTATCCGTTTGAAAATCACGACCTGTTCAAGCAGCAGTTCCCGGCGCAGTTTATTTCCGAGGCTGTCGATCAGACAAGAGGCTGGTTCTATTCTCTGCTCGCCATATCGACCTTGCTGTTCAACAGAGCGCCCTATGAGAATGTTCTCGTCCTCGGTCACGTTCAGGATGAGAACGGCCAGAAGATGTCGAAGTCCAAGGGCAACGCCGTCGACCCGTTCGACGCGCTCAACGCCTACGGCGCAGACGCAGTCCGTTGGTATTTCTATACTAACTCCGCTCCCTGGCTGCCCAACCGCTTCCACGGCAAGGCTGTTATCGAGGGTCAGCGCAAGTTCATGGGCACGCTCTGGAACATCTACGCTTTCTTCGTGCTCTATGCAAATATAGACGAGTTCGACGCCACGAAGCATGAGCTTCGCAAGGCTGAGGAGCTGCCGACTATGGACAGATGGCTGCTCTCGAGACTCAATACTCTTATCACCACCGTTGACAATTACCTTGCGGATTACTGCATCCCCGAGGCGGCGCGTGCGCTTCAGAACTTCGTCGACGAGATGAGCAACTGGTATGTCCGCCGCTGCCGCGAGCGCTTCTGGGCGCAGGGCATGAGCCAGGACAAGATAGATGCCTATATGACTCTCTACACCGCGCTCGTCACCGTTTCGAAGCTTGCCGCTCCGATGATTCCGTTCATGACCGAGGATATCTACCGCAACCTTGTGTGCAGTATCGATAAGTCCGCTCCCGAGAGCGTCCACCTGTGCGATTATCCCGTCGCGGATGCCGCATATGTTGACAAGGCTCTTGAGGAAAGAATGAACGAGGCGCTTAATATAGTCGTGCTCGGCCGTGCCGCAAGAAACGGCGCGAACATCAAGAATCGTCAGCCGTTGGGCAAGATGTTTGTCCGCGCGGACGAGGCTCTCGGCGGCGAGTACGCGGAGATAATCAGAGACGAGCTCAATGTCAAGGAACTCGAATTCGTTGACGGCGAGGCGGATTTCGTCAGCTACAGCTTCAAGCCGCAGCTCAAGACCGTCGGCCCGAAATACGGCAGATTCCTCGG
>CAVAWW010000072.1:1226-9255 GCA_963592475.1 bacterium | reverse complement strand
CCTCGCTCGAAAAAGAGGAGCGCGAGATGTTCCTGACCGATCTCGGAATCGAGAAAGGCGGACTCGATCTGCTCGTCCAGCGCAGCTATCACCTGCTCGGTCTTATCTCATATCTGACCGCCGGCAAGCCCGAGGTCAGAGCCTGGACGATAACCCGCGGCACGAAAGCGCCCCAGGCAGCAGGAAAGATTCACTCCGACTTTGAGCGCGGATTCATACGCGCCGAGGTTATAAGCTTCGACGATCTCATCGCCTGCGGTTCGCTGACCGCCGCAAAGGAAAAGGGTCTTGTCCGCAGCGAGGGCAAGGAATATGTCATGAACGACGGCGATGTCGTGCTGTTCAGATTCAATGTGTAAAAGGAGTTAATTATGGCTGAAGATAACAACATTCTTGATTTTTATCCCGACGGCGAGGAGGATTCCTGCGCCGAGGACAGCTACGTTACTCTCGTTGACGACGAGGGCAACGAGGTTGAGATGTCGGTAGTCGACATAGTCGAGCACAAGGGCGAAAATTATGTCATTCTCCTGCCCGTTGAGAACATCGAATCGGGTGACATGCAGTTCGCCGTGATGAAGATCGAATACGACGAGGAGACCGACGAATACACCTATGTGACCGGCAACGAGCCGGAATATGACGAGGTTTTCGTGGAGTTTCGCGAGAGGCTCGAACAGGAGCTGAGCATCATTGACGATGACGGCGACGAGTTAGACAGCGAAAATGACATCGATCATTTCGACGAGGACAACTGATAAAAGAACAAGCAAAAGCCGCCCGACTGCAATAAATACAGCCGGGCGGCTTAATTTTTATATCAATCCGAGCTTTTTGAACGCATTGTAGAGCCCGTTTGAATTTATATCGTCGGTCACCATATCGGCGGCCGCGCGCAGAGCCGGAGTTCCGTTGCCCATGGCGACTCCGAAAGAAGCGAAGTCCATCATCTCGAGGTCGTTGTCACCGTCACCGAAGGCTATTGTCGCGCTCTGGGGCGCGTCAAAGCATCGCAGTATTTCCGCCATGCCGGTGGCCTTGGTATATCTGCTGTCCGTCACCTCGCCGCAGCGGTCGCCCATGCTGCCGAAGCTGTATCGCACGACGCTGAACCTGTCCCCGAGGTCAGCGGCAACATCGGAAAGCCCTTTCGGTGCTCCGTAATATATGAGCTTTTCGGCAACCGTAAGTTCGGACACGCTCTCGACTATTTTTGTCATGCCGAAGAGCGAATCTATCTTGCCGCGATCGATGCCGTCGGCGAGATAATGCTCAACTATTGCATCCGCGCACCACTTTTCGAGCATCAGCGTGTGCTCTGTCTGCACGCAGTACGGAGTGCGTGCGGCGGTGAAATAATCCGAAAGAAAGGTTATATATTCTTTTGAAAAGCAGTGCTGAGCTATGCACTCGCCGTTTGCCATAACATATGCGCCCGACGAGCATACCGCGCCGTCGAAATCCACCTTTTCGAGAAGCCACGGATATATCTGCGAACGCTGTCTGCCAGTGCAGACGAAGAGCTTATGTCCGTTTGATTTTGCGGTTTTCAGCGCCTCGAGCGCTGAATCAGCGAGCTTGCCCTGAAAGTCGACAAGTGTTCCGTCTATATCAAGAAAAATATATTTGCAGTCCATGCATTTCCTCCGAAAGCGTTTTCATTATGATAGCACAACCCGCGCTTTTTGTCCATTGCCGATTGAAAAAGCCGGTGCGTTTATAGTATAATCTTTTACACAGGGAATTTACAAGGCGGTGGAAAGCATGACTGATATCGAACATGCAAAACAGCTTCTTACAGGCGAGGGATACACCTGCGTCATTTGCAGAGGCGATGACATACACACGAGCGAAAAGCGCGGAGTCGCGCCGCTCATTGAACTTTTGGACAGTAAGATTGACGTCCGCGGATATTCCGCCGCAGACAAGGCGGTCGGCAAGGCGGCGGCGATGCTGTTCGTGTTGCTCGGCGTCGGCGAAATATATGCCACGATTATGAGCCGGAGCGCAAAAAAGATTCTTGACGAGTATGGGATAAAATATTCCTGCGGCGAAGAGGGCGAATACATAATAAACCGCAAAAAAGACGGCATGTGCCCGATGGAAAAGGCGGTTATGGACATCGACGACCCCGCTGAGGCTCCGAAAAAAATAAAAGAAACAATCGAAAAGATGAGAAAGGGCGGCTGACATGAAGCTTCACTACATGGGAAAATTCAACCTCGACCCAGACAGCCTGCCGCAGGCGGAGCACAAGAGAGGCGCGGTGGAATTCAAAGAGGCGGACAGCATGAAAAAATTGTCCGTTATCGCGAACACCGTCGCCTGCATAATACTCGTCATTCTCGGCGCGGCGGCGTTCTTCAGAATTGTTCCCGTTGCAGAACCAAAATCCGCGACAATCACCTGGTTTGCGGCGCTCCTCGGCTCTATAGTGATAATCTTCCCGCACGAGCTGCTCCACGCCCTCTGCTTCAAAAAAGATGTGTATCTTTACACAAATCTCAAGCAAGGCATGCTGTTTGTTATCGGCACGGAGACGATGAGTAAGGGCAGGTTCATATTCATGTCGATGCTCCCAAACATAATTTTCGGCATCGTTTCCTATGTTATCGGCATGATTTTTCCGAAGCTTATATTCCTGACCATGTTCGGCATGATCTGCACGAGCATGGGCGCAGGCGACTACTACAATGTTTTCAACGCCATGCGCCAGGTGCCGAAGAACGGAAGAGTATATATGTCCGGCATGCGGTCGTATTGGTATGTGGAAAAATGAGCCTTTAAAAACAAAAAACGCCCCGGCACGGATTATATTTTCCCGTGTCGGGGCGTTTTCAGGAGAAGAAGTTAACCGTTGTAGGACGCCACATTCGTGATAACGACCCTATGGCCCGTGTACTGCTTTTTCACCAGCTCCATCGCGATGCCCGATGTCACAGCAGAAACAATCTGCTCACCGCGCATGTTATCAACAAGAAATGATATTTTCCACCGCTGCATAAGTTCACCTCCCTTTCGCTTGTTGAAATGAGTATACTAAAAGCGATGGGTCAAAATCGGGGCGAACTATCATAAAAAGGCAGCTCACAATTGCAGTAATGGGACAAATATGGTACACTGTTACAGGTATAATATAGCCGAGGTGAAAAAACATGTACAGTCCTGAATCCAAAAAGTTGGCTCTGACACGCATTAAAGAGATATTTGAAACCTACAGCGACTTCGAGCATCCGCTCACACAAAACGACATAGCAGAACATCTTGACCACGACTACGGAATCAATATAGACCGAAAAACAATCGGCAGGAACATATCGCTTCTCAAAGAAACCGGCATTGAAATAGAATCCGACCACCGCGGGAGCTATCTTGGCAGCAGATTGTTTGAGGACTCCGAGCTTCGTATGCTCATCGACGGCATTCTGTGCAGCAAATATATCACCGCCAAGCATTCGGAGGATCTGATAAAGCGCATTTGCGGGCTTTCGAATATATATTTTCGCTCGCACATAAAAAATATTTTTTCCGTTACCGAGCGCTGCAAAACGGAAAATCCGTCTCTCTTCTATAATATTGAAGTGATCGACGATGCCATCGAAAAGAATAGACAGATAACTTTTGACTACAACAAGTACGGAGCCGACAAGCAGCTGCACAAATCCGCCGAGCACACTGCCTCGCCCTATCAGCTGATAGTTCACAACCAGCGATATTATCTCATGGCGCTCAACGAGCAATGGCAGAACATAATCTATTATCGCCTGGATCGCATAACAAACATGCGGATTACCGATCTGCACATGACCCCGCTCAGGAGCATAAGGGGATACGAAAACGGCATCGACTACGGCGAAGTTTCCTCCGCGCTCCCATATATGTTCGCAGACAAGCCGCAGACCGTCGAGATGATTGTAAGCGGCTGCATAATCGACCAAGTTATCGACTGGTTCGGAAAAGACATACGCATCTGTGATATCGGGGACGGCAAATTCAAAATCACTCTGCGGGTGAGCCTCAACGCCATGGAATATTGGGCAATGCAATATCTCAACTTCGCCGAAATAGTCTCCCCTGCCGGTCTGCGCGAGAAGATCAAGGATAATCTCAGCAGTGCCGCGAAGAAATATGAATAATAAACAGGCTGAGCAAGCACTGAAGCTGCTCAGCCTGTTTTATTTATTTCTGTATGCTTTTAAATTCATCTTCAAGCTTTTTAAGCTTATCAGTATCTTTTACGAGCCAATAGCTCGGGTGATAAACCTCGAGCACCGGGACCGACTTGCAGGAATCAACATTTGAAAGACAGTCTCTCACGCCCGACCCGCAGCACACTATAATATCCGGCGAAATTATTTTGATTTCCCTGTCTATCAAGTCCTTATAATTTTGGGCATAATCGCGAAGAAGCTTGGTTTTACATTCCGTAAACCCGCCGCGTTTGTTTATATTCATGAAAGCCACATACCGCAGAGCGGAAATGTCTTTTTCGGGTGTTTCAAAGTTTTCGTTCAGTATTGCATTGGCAAGAAGTGCGAGCCCTAAGGAAAAACGGCCTTTTTTCGCTTTCGCGTCTCCGAATGCCGCCCTGCGGCACCAAAAGCCATCCTTTTGAGCTGTTTCGAAATTTTCCTCGGCTGTCTTATTTGTCTTATCGAGGCACGCTGCCTCTTTGGCAATAAAAAGTATCTTCGTTGGGCTTTGCATATATGACGCTTCATCTATTATCCCGTCGGGGATGAAGTTATTCTTTGATATTTTGTCGTTGCTGTAATCTTCGGATATGTGACGTTTTCGCCACTCATCAAACAGTTTCTCCAACTCTGCGCTGCGGTTGTCACTCATAGCCTTGCCTCCCCGTTTTTTATTTTATTATACTATCCCGAGCCAACTTTGTCAACGAAAGTTATGTCTGCTTTTTGGGTCATGCATCTTGCTAAAATAGGAATCAAGAGGGGTGAAAATATGGCTGAAAAAGCAATTTTAGAAATTCCGGACGGATATAAAATCGAAGAGAAATCATATATTGTTGACCGCGAAACCGCATGCCGCATTTTAACATCGGACAAACAAAGGAAATTCACATATGCCAAAAAGCTCGGCGAAAAAGTTGAGCTCACGCAGCATATAATTATCTGCCCTGTCTGCGGACACCGAATGCCCGCCTATCCGCGATATACAAACGGTTGGCTGACGCAGAGCTCTTCAAAAATAGCAAAGACTCCGAAAAATGTCATCAGGCAATGGTGCGAAGATAAAATAAGCGATTCAAAAGATACTATTTACTTGAATTTCATATCACAACCGGTGCTTGAAAATATAATATACACCTGCCCCGAATGTCGCTGTGAATCTAATTTGCTCAGCAAAAGTGTGCGCTGCGAATTGAATTACCGCCGCCACAAGCTCTCAATATCCAGACAAATCGACGACACAAAAACGCTTTTGTCCGCCTCATGGCTCAAGGGAACGGTGAACGTAAATTTTCCGATGTATGAGGAGCTTACTTTTAACTTCAAAAACGGTCACACGTTCGTGCGGCTTCTGGACAGAAATAAGGCGGCAATTGAAACATGCGATGTCACCGAGCAAAAGGAGCTTTTGCAGGATAGCTTTTTTGCAAGATTATTGGGGTGTAATAAAAGAGTCGTTCGCCTTGTCAAAAAATTTTTTGTCTGCGAATGGCAGTCCAATCTGCCTTTTAAAACATCGGAACTCAATCTGACAAAGTTCATGCTTTTAACCGAGTTTATAGGATACCCGAAGATTTTCTATCATTCGATACCGTACTCAATCGGGACACACAATGTATACGCATTATTTAAGAGTAGGCGCAAGGCTCTGCACAGCGCTCGGCGGATAGTAAAACGGTATGAATCCGTATCATGGATGAGAACAAAAAGCATCCGAAAGCTGATTTTTTTAAATCCTGCTTTTTTATTCTACGAACATGAATGCGAGGCTCTCTCCGAAATCTTTGTCAACGTAAATCTGTTCCGCTCGGTTTTGAGTATGCCCGATATTTTTACGGTTCTCGGCAGACTCAACGAGAATCGCGGCATACTTGACTTTTTGCGTGATTACGCCGCCGTTAAAGGTGAAATGTCGTTGAAACGCGAGATGATGACCTCACCATTTTATTTAAATGAGTACGCCTTCCGTTACGGCGGTTTGAGCGACCGAGCGAAAGTGCACGAGAGAAAACAATGGAAAAACGGCATTTCAATAAAGGATATATATAAATTTGACACCGCAAGAGTATCACTTCCCGTCTTCTCTTGTGATATCGGGATACCCGATTGCGTCGTATACGGATTTCATTTTTTCCGTCTCGGCTCCGAGAGCGACTATTTTGAAGCTTCAAACAAGCTGAATAATTGTCTGCGCTTTTTCCCGGATCGCTCCGACAAGGCCGATAATAACCCTGTCATATGTGTGTCTAAAGGCGAAAAGTTAGTCGCCGCGATAGAGGTGCACGGCAAATCAATTGTGCAAGCTTCCGGATATTCAAACAGACCCCTTGAGTACGACCCATATTTATACAAGGCATATACGATTTGGCGCAAAAAATACGATCTGCACGAAGGCAGGCAGTAAAAACTCGCACAGAAAAAACGGTTCGGTTTATTAAAAGCCGAACCGTTTAATTCATATAAACTCGCTTATCGGGATCTTATTAATATCTCTGCCCTTTTCATCTTTGAAGAAATCTTTTCTTCCGGTGCTTTCATAATCCCACAGCACGGTAATGTTATCTATCCGCGCTGCATTCTCACGGACAAATCTTTTGACAACGCCCATCCAGTCAAAGCCACCACCGGAAACGCGAAAAAACATATCGCGACAGCCCTCAACAGTGTCGTACATCCCGCCCAATCTGGCTCGTAAAAACTCGTCGTTCAGAGCCTCGATAACAAGCAAATTCAGCTCTCGGACATTCATATTACCCCCGGTCGGCAATTTATCGGCAACCGTCAAGACAAAATCGGCAGTCAGAAAATTATACTGTTTGTCCTCGATATCAATCATGAGATCGTGCACGGCATCCCCGTTGTAGCCCGGGTACTCATAGCCGGAGTTTTTACGGCTCAAACTCTCGGCGTATGCCGATATGAGATTCAATATCAAACATTTCGTCCCGCACCGTGCCGTGTGTTTATACAGCCACTCTGCGGCATAGAGTGTGTCCTCCGCATCCTCCCTGTCTGCGTAATAGTGACTGGTGCACGCAAAAGCCTTGCCATCCTGTCTTATCATCCACGCCGTTTCTCTGTTCATAGCATTCCTCCTTTGATGCATTATACCAAACTCAATGCGTCAAAATCTGGACAAAAAAACTGTGGATAAATTAAATAAAGCAGCAAGAATAAATCTTGCTGCCCTGGGATTTGTCTTTTTTTACAGACCTGTTCAATTATTTAATCAAGCGACTCCAAAATTTTTTCAATTGCATCTGTGTTGATTCTCTTTTTATTCCCCTTCATGGCAACGGTCATATTGCATCTTCTGAATATGTCCTTTGCCGCGTCCGTTACCTGTTTTTTAGTCACTCTGAATCTGCCATAGAATTCATCCGAATAATCTATCGGCTCTGTTTTCAATATATGGTTATAATAAGCCATGTTCCAATTCAAGTTGCTCGGCTTGTCCAAATCCAGTTCCGAATTAAACATCTCAGAGTTGAGATTCGCTTCAAAGTTAAACCGACCGTCTTTTGCCGCATTTAACAACTCAACAACCGCTTTGAAAACATCTTCGATCTTATTCCTGTCAACCTCAAAGCTAAAGTTAATATTACCTACATTGTCATACTGCTCAAAAGTGCTGTCATATGAATAAATGATCGGGTTGTCCTCGGACAAATAATTATACACCATCGCTTTATCGCCATTGAACAGCAATGCATAAAGTAAATCATAGACTCCGCCCGGATATTTAGAACAATCAACATCAAATCCTATCTGAATATAGTGCCAATAATTATTTTTAATCCA
This sequence comes from bacterium, assembly GCA_963592475.1. Classification (GTDB taxonomy): domain Bacteria; phylum Bacillota; class Clostridia; order Oscillospirales; family Acutalibacteraceae; genus CAG-177. The sequence continues at coordinate 1,261 of CAVAWW010000072.1, read as the reverse complement.
AATTTTCTTCTCTCTATGAAAGAACTCGTCATTAA
>CAVAWW010000072.1:636-1123 GCA_963592475.1 bacterium | reverse complement strand
TGCTGATTTTTTTGTTCAGGGCGTCGAGGTTCTCATCAGAAATATTGCCGGTCGCATATATAAAACAATTGCCGGCAGAAAGCACCTTTTGTCTGAACTCGTTTATCCTCTTGACAGAAACACGGTCAATTGTTTTGCAATAGCCTAATACGGTTCTTTTAGCTTCACTGTTTCTCCAAACTATACCGTCAAAATAAAAATCAAGTGAGTTCCGTTCATCTTCTTCTCTGATTTCGGCTTTAATTCGCCCTTTCTCATTATTGAAATCATGCGAGGTCGGCTCGATTTCATCAAACAATCCGCATAAAATCTCAATGGCAAAATCGAACTCATGCTGAGGCCCGTCTATAGTAAAGCTCACAAACTCCTTATAAGTTGAACCCTGAAAGCACAAGCCGCGCATTGCAAGGAGCTCATAAAAATTTTCGTATTTATTTTTAATATTTCTAAAAACAACATGTTCAAAAAGGTGGCTGATGCCGTTATT
>CAVAWW010000072.1:0-626 GCA_963592475.1 bacterium | reverse complement strand
CACATATAGCGACAGGCAGAAGCTTCTGAGATTCGGATTTGTCAAAGAATATATAGAAATACCGTTGACCGAAGCCGAGTGTTCGTTCATATATAATCACCTCTTTATACAATGATTATATACTATTAGCTTCAAATTCGCAATATAGTAATTGGGTTGAGCCGGATACAGCTTGGCTGCATATACAGCTGATGGTGTTCGGGCAGCTTATGTATCGCTAAGCCGATTTGGACTCGAACCAAGGAGCCTAACAGCTATGCGTGTCATAGATTCGGAACGATAAGTAAAAAATGAGGCCGATATCAGCCTCATTTTTACTGTGTTTAAAGTTTTAATTAAATGAAATAAGCGAAATGTCAAAGCGTCCTGATTGCTTGAAATACCCCAGTGGAAACACCTCGTCATCATCACAATGATTTTCTTTCCATTTTTCTGCGACCATTTTTAACTCTGATGCAGTAATCAGAAGAATATTTGTGTCATTGCTCATTGAATATTTCAAACACTCTTTGGGTGAATCATCAGTAAAGTCCGGTCCAATAACTATAAAAACAGGTATACTTTTCTCTTCGCCCTTTATATATCTGTCAAACTGTTTTATATGATCGCTCAGCTTAACAGGCGTT
>CAVAWW010000071.1:0-9457 GCA_963592475.1 bacterium | reverse complement strand
AATGTCCTCGCCCAGAGCGCATCGGTGTGGCTCGTGTATATCGACCCCTACAGCGTGCCGGACGATAGCGTACGTGCCGATTTGTGCAGTGATTTGAGCAATGCGCTCGGCATAAACGGCGACACGCTGATGAAAAAACTCAAGATGACGAAATACAGATATCTCGTCATCGCAAAGCAGGTTGAATACGACAACAAGGAAAAAGTAGTCGAGATAAAAAAGAAAAAGTACGAATACACGCAGGACGGCAAGAAGCAGTATGCCTACGGCAGTTCGATGGTCGGCATAGACCCGGATGTCAAGCGCTACTATCCCAACGGCAACCTCGCCAGTCATATCATCGGCTACACAAACTCCGAGGGCAACGGTCAGGCGGGCATCGAGCTATATTATAACAGCATTCTTTCGGGTATCCCCGGCAGAAAAGTCACCGCAAAGGATGCCTACGGCAGGGCGATGCCGCTCCAGTATGAGACTCTTTATGATGCGACGAACGGGCAGAAGCTTCAGCTGACTATAAACAGCAATATTCAGCGCTATCTTGAAGAAGCGCTCAAGCAGGCGTATATCGACAACAAGTGCGCCTATGCAAACGGTATAGTTATGGATGTCAACACCGGCGCTATACTCGGCATGGCGACCATGAGCGACTATGACCCGAACAATCCGCGCCAGACGGATGACGCGGAGGTCGAGGAGGAATATAAATGCCTTCAGGAGCTGCGCGCCGCAAAATATGAAGAATCGGGCAAGACTCCGACCGAGGAAGAAATCAAAAAGGGTCAGGAAGAGGACAGAAACAACGCGAAGCTCAACGTGTTCTATAACAATGTCCGAAACCAGAATGTCAGCAGCACCTACGAACCCGGCTCCGTTTTCAAGACCATAACCGCCTCGGCAGCTCTCGATCAGGGCGTCGCGGATCAGTCAACAAAAGTCGACTGCGTGGCGGGCGGAATAAAAATCCTCACCCAGACCTATCACTGCAACGCGCACACAGTTCACGGCACGCTCGACATGGTCGGCGGTCTGAAAAAATCCTGCAACTCCTATTTCATAACTATGGGTCAGCGCCTCGGCGTTGATAATTTCTACAAATATTTCGAGGCGTTCGGCTTCACCGAAAAGACCGGAATCGACCTCCCTGCGGAGACTCAGCCCAAGGCGGGCGTCACTTACCACGCCCACGAGGGCATGACGCTCATCGACCTCGCGAGCTCCTCGTTCGGTCAGTCGTTCCAGGTCACGCCCATTCAGATGGTGACGGCGCTCTCCGCCATAGCCAACGGCGGAAAGCTGATGAAGCCCTATGTTGTCGCGAAAGTGCTCGACGACAACGGCAATGTCGTCAGCGAGACTCAGCCGACCGTCAGACGGCAGGTGATAAGCGAGGAGACCTCGGCAAAGGTCGCCGAGATGATGCGCCGCGTCGTCAACGAAGGCACGGCGAAAAACGGATATGTTATCGGCTACCGCGTCGCGGGCAAGACCGGCACATCGCAGAAGCTCGGCAAGACCGGCGAGCACGTCGCGTCCTACGGATGCTTTGCCCCCGCGGACGATCCGAAAGTCGCAATAATAATTATTATCGATGAGCCGCACGGCGGTCAGATCCAGGGCGGTCAGATAGCCGCTCCCGTCGCCGCGCAGGTCATGGAAAAAACGCTCAAATATCTCAACGTTGAGCCGCAGTATACCGAGAGCGAGCTCGCAAAGCTCGACACGACGGTTTCCAACTATGTCGGCAAGAATGTTTCGGAGGTCTCTTCGGAGCTTCGCTCGGCGGGCTTCAACTGCAAGGTTATCGGCAACGGCGACAAGGTTATAAGCCAGCTCCCCGGCGCCTATCAGAGCGTGCCCAAGGGCGGCATAGTCGTGCTCTATACCGAGGGCGGCCCCGTTGAAACAAAGACCAAAGTGCCCGATCTGACGGGACTTTCGATAACCCAGGTCAACCGCACTGCGGCTGCCGCGGGCATAAATGTCAAGATATCCGGCAACACTCTCGTCAACTCCGAGCTCACTTCTTACGGACAGAGCATCGCGAAGGGCGAAAGCGTCGATTACGGCACGACGGTCACAGTATACTTCAAATCGAATACCGGCGTTTCCGATTCTCCGGGCTGATAAAGGAGATTTTCAATGAGACTTTCCGAATTGTTCCGGGAAGTTGAATTTGACGGAAGTATAAAAAACGATGCGGATATAAATCTCGTCACCGACGACAGCAGACTTGTCCGACCCGGCTCGCTGTTCGTGTGTATACGCCACAGGAGCTTCGACGGTCACACAGCGGCTGTTGATGCGCTCGCCTCGGGCGCGGCGGCTGTTGTGACTCAGGATAAACTGGGACTTGAAAACGAGCTTCGTGTCGCGGATTCCCGCCATGCATATGCGCGCCTTTGCGCGGCACTCTGTAATCACCCGGAGCGCAAGCTCAGAATGATAGGCGTCACCGGAACAAACGGCAAAACGACGGTGACTGCGCTTATCAGAAATATCCTTTCCGATTCGTTGACGAAAACACTGCTCACCGGAACGGTCTGCAACCGCCTCGGGGATGAAAATCTGCCGAGCGGGCTGACCACGCCGAAGCCGCCGGAGCTTTATTCGCTGCTCTCTCGCGCCGTTTCCCAAGGGTGTAAAGCCTGCGTCATGGAGGCTTCGTCTCAGGCGCTCGCGCAGGGGAGACTCGAGGGAATAGACTTTGACGCGGCGGTGTTCACAAATATCACGCGCGACCACTTAGATTATCACGGCACATTTGAAAATTATCTTTCCGCGAAGAAAAAGCTCTTTGAGCATTCTGCTGTATCAATAGTCAATCTCGACGACCCGCGTGTCGATGAGATAATCGCTGCGGCAAAGGGAAAGATAATTACATTTTCAACCGTGCTCGACTGCGCCGACTATACGGCAAAAAACATCTCGCTTCTTTCGGACTGTGTCCGCTTTGAGCTTGTCTCAAAAGGGCACATAGAACATATAGAATTTGCCTCGCCCGGACTTTTCAGCGTCTCAAACGCCATGGCGGCAGCTGTTTGCGCGATAAATCTCGGCATCGAGCCGAAAGATGCCGCGCAGTCGCTCGCAAAATCAAAAAGCGTCTGCGGACGGCTCGAACGCGTGGAGTGTTCAGCGCCGTACAGCGTCATTATTGATTACGCCCACACGCCCGACGGGCTTGAACAGGTTCTGCGGGCTTTGCGCCCGTCATGCCGCGGGAAGCTTATAGTTCTTTTCGGCTGCGGCGGGGACAGGGACAGAACCAAGCGCCCGCTGATGGGTGCCGCCGCGTGCAAATATGCGGATAAGATTATAGTCACGAGCGACAACCCGCGCTCGGAGGATCCGATGAAAATAATCGGCGATATATTAAAAGGCACGGACAAAAAACGCCGCAATCTGTTCGTTGAACCGGACAGACGCAAGGCGATAGTGCTCGCACTTAAAACAGCCGAACCCGGCGACACAGTTTTGCTCGCGGGCAAGGGACACGAAAAATATCAGCTTATCGGCGGCGAAAAATTGCCGCTTGACGAGCGGGAGACCGTAAGAAAAATTCTCGGGCTTCCGCACGATACAGGGAGGAAAAAACAATGAACACTATCGCAGCATTGATAATGGGCGCGGCGGCCGCGGCGCTCGTCACCGCGTTGCTCGGGCTTGCCATAATTCCGTGGCTGAGAAAGCTCCATTTCGGGCAGACTATTCTTGAAATCGGTCCGAAGTGGCACGAGAAAAAGCAGGGCACGCCGACCATGGGCGGACTCATGTTTATCTTCGGCACAATAGCCGCAGTCGCGGTGACTGTTATTACCGACAAGCTCCTCGGCGGCGATATCGTCGACAGCAGCGCTACCGGCGCGTCGATAATCGAGCTTTATACAAAGTTCTACAGTGGCATTATCTTTGCTCTCTGCGTGGCGCTCATCGGCTTTGCCGATGACTATATAAAGGTCGTCAAAAAGCGCAACCTCGGTCTGACCGAGAAGCAGAAGACGGTGCTTCAGTCGCTTGTTATAATCGCTTATCTCGTCTCGCTCTATATGGGCATGGGCAAGGAGCCCTATATGTTCATTCCGTTTGCCGGCAATGTTCGTATGGGCGTATTCTTCTGGATCTTCGGCTTTGTCGTTATCTATGCCGCGATAAACGCAGTCAACTTCACCGACGGCATCGACGGACTTTGCTCGAGCGTTACGATAACCTTCGGACTTTCCATGTGCGTTATCGCTTATATGCATAAATTTTTCGGCGTCTCGCTCATGGCGAGCGTACTTATAGGCGGATGCGCGGGCTTCCTTGTCTGGAACCACAACCCCGCAAAGGTGTTCATGGGCGACACTGGTTCGATGTTCCTCGGCGGCATGGTCGTCGCTATCGCGTATGCGCTCAACTGTCCGCTTATTCTGCTCCTGACGGGCATAATATATGTTATAGAGGGCGCGTCCGACGTGCTCCAGATAGGCTATTTCAAGATAACTCACGGCAAGCGCATCTTCAAGATGGCTCCCATTCATCATCATTTTGAGATGAGCGGCTGGAGCGAGAAGAAGATAGTCGCAGTGTTTTCGATAGTCAACGCTGTCGGCGGAGCTGCGGCGATCGCGCTGATGTATTTCGGCGGCTACGCACTTTAAAAAACAAACGCAGACGAAAGGGGGATCGGGATGACGAAGACAAAAGGAAAAATGAAGAACACAAAGCGCGAAAAAACAAAGCGAGAGAGCGGGGAAATGTCTCCTGCCAGAAAGCTTTTTCGCCAGTATTATCCGTTCTATAAGTATACCCCAAGGAATATCAAAAGGCTCGACAAGCGCGAGGTGCTGGCTTTCGGGAAGATAGACACAAGGTTCTTCCTGCTCGTCGTCATCCTGCTCATCATCGGACTGATAGCCCTGTTCTCGGCGAGCTATATCAACGCCATAAACAGACATAAGGGCAACGCGTATCATTATATCGAGCGTCAGCTGATTTTTGCAGTAACCGGCGTTGTACTGATGTTCCTGGTGTCGAGAATAAATTACAGAGTGCTCAAGGACTTATCATTTTTGGCGATAACCGTCGCGTTCTTCTTCCTTGTTCTCGTGCTTATTTTCCACGGCGACGGCGATTTCAAACGCTGGCTCGTCATCGGCGGCAAGAAACTGTTTCAGCCGTCCGAGCTTGCAAAGGTCGCGCTTATAATGTACTGCGCGTGGAGCATGGACAGACGCAAAAAAGCCATATGCTCCGACTGGAAGATGATGTTCCTCTATATGATAGTCGTCGGCGTTATGTGCGGACTTATCGCGCTCGAAAAGCATGTCTCGGCGACCATACTTGTCGGTCTTCTCGGCATAGCGATGACCTATCTCGGCGGCATCGACCGCAAGTGGTATCCGCTCGTTATAGCCTGTATCGTCGGCGGCGCGGTGCTCATGGTCGTTTTCAGAGATAAAATGCCCGCCTATGCGGCGGAGCGAATAATCGCATGGCTCGATAAGAGCTATGACCCCGGCGACGCCCGCTGGCAGACAAACAACTCCCTCTATGCTATCGGCTCGGGCGGACTCTTCGGCGTCGGACTCGGCAATTCGCGCCAGAAGCACATGTATGTTTCCGAGCCGCAGAACGACTTCATTTTCGCGATATTCTGCGAAGAGATGGGTCTTGTCGGCGCTCTGGTTGTTATCGTGCTGTTCGTGCTTCTTGTCAAGCGCGCTTTCGATATCGCCATGCGTACAAAAGACACATTCGCGTCCCTGCTCGTTATGGGCATCGCGGTTCAGGTCGGGCTTCAGGCGGCGCTCAATATAGCGGTCGTCACCGACCTCATTCCCAACACCGGAATCAGCCTTCCGTTTTTCAGCTACGGCGGCTCATCACTGTGGATATTGCTCATAGAGATGGGCGTTGTGCTGAGCGTATCGCGAAGCGCAAAAATAGAAAAAATATAAAAACAACGGAGGAGTCAATATGCTCAAAGCAAAAAGAATTCTTATCGCCGCAGGCGGCACAGGCGGCCATATCAACCCGGCTCTTTCTGTTGCCGGATATATCCGCTCGCAGGATCCGACTGCCGAGATACTCTTCGTCGGCACTGCCGATAAAATGGAGGCGAAGCTCGTTCCCCAGGCGGGTTATCCGATAAAGATGATAGACATCAGCGGTTTCCGCCGCGACCTGAGCCCGGCGGGTATCGTTCATAACATAAAGACGGTTTCAAAGATGTTCAAATCGTCCTCGCAGGCGAAAAAGATAATCGAGGATTTCAAGCCCGAGCTTGCGATAGGCTTCGGCGGTTATGTCAGCGGACCCGTTATCAGAATGGCGGCGAAGCTCGGCGTGCCGACCGCTATCCACGAGCAGAACGCCTATCCCGGCGTGACGAACAAGACGCTCGCAAAGCAGGTCGACGCGGTTATGCTCACGAGCATGGCGGCGGAAAAATATCTCGAGCCGAAGAATCCGTGCGTGCTGACGGGACTTCCCGTGCGCGCCGAGTTCTTCACCGCAGATAAAGAACACAGCCGCCTCGAGCTGGGCGTTGACAGCCGTCCGCTCATTCTCTCCTCCGGCGGAAGCCTCGGCGCAGAGCCGATAAACAGAGCTATGGTCGAGCTGATAGCGGCGCGCGCCCCCAAGGGTGACTGCTGCTTCATCCACGCCACCGGACACAGCGGCACATGGGTCACGGACGAGCTCAAAAAGCGCGGAGTTGACCCGGATAAATTCGAGAATGTTACAATAAGGGAGTACATAGACGATATGTCCCGCTGCATGGCGGCGTGCGACCTGTTTATCAATCGCGCCGGCGCGTCGACTCTCTCGGAGATAGAGGCTCTCGGCAAGCCGTCGATACTCATTCCCTCGCCGTATGTCGCGGAGAATCATCAGTATCACAACGCGATGACCCTCGTCGAGAAGAACGCGGCGGTGGTTATCGAAGAGAAAGACCTGACGGGCGAAAAGCTGACCGAAGAGGTCGAGAAGCTTCTTGCAGACCGCGCAGGGCTCGATAAAATGGGCGAAAACGCCCGCGCAATGTGCGTCAGCGACGCGGCACAGCGCATATACGACTGCCTGTGCAAGGTGGTCGGGTAACAGAACAAATCATTTTCGCATATGATGGCACGCAGTTACTAATTGAGTTGCGCGGGGTGCGAAAATGGAAACGGTGAGGATCACAGGGAAAAACAGACTCTCGGGCGAGGTGCGCCTCCAGGGCGCAAAAAACAGCGCACTGCCTATTTTGGCGGCTGCGGCGAGCGTTGACGGCGTGAGCGTTATTCATAACTGCCCGCGCCTTTCCGATGTTGACGCCGCGATAAAAATTCTGCGCTTTATCGGCTGCAAAGTCGAACGCGATGGCGACACCGTTACAGTCGATGCGACAGCTGTCGACCGCTGCGACGTGCCGCGCGAGCTCATGTGCGAGATGCGCTCGTCCGTTATATTTTTGTCGCCCCTGCTCGCAAGGCTCGGCGCGGCGGAGATATCCGCGCCCGGCGGCTGCGAGATAGGACTGCGCCCGATCGACCTTCACCTGTCTTCACTGCGCCTTATGGGCGCACAAATCGAGACCGAGGGCGGCGTGCTCTCTTGCAGATGCCCCGACGGTCTCCGTGGAGAAAAAATAGCCCTCTCGTTCCCGAGCGTGGGCGCGACCGAAAATATACTTATCGCCGCGGCGTCCGCCGAGGGCGAAACGGTTATACTCAATGCTGCGCGCGAGCCGGAGATAGCCGATCTTGCGGATTTTCTCTGCTCCTGCGGCGCGCATATATCCGGTGCCGACAGCGGCGAGATAACAGTCTGCGGCGTGAAAAAGCTCCATTCCGCCGAGCACACGGTCATTCCCGATAGAATAATCGCCTCGACATACATGGCAGCTGCGGCAGTGACCGGCGGCGACGTGCGGATTTTAGACACCCGCGCCGAACATATAACTCCGGTTATCCCCGTGTTTGAGCAGGCGGGATGCAAAGTTGACTGCGGCGAAAACAGCGTGCATATTTTGGCTCCCGTTCGTCTGCGCAGTGTTCAGACCGTGCGGACGATGCCGTATCCGGGTTTCCCGACCGATTCCCAGGCGGCGGTCATGGCTATGCTCAGCGTGGCGCACGGCACGAGCGTTATGATAGAAAATATTTTTGAAAACAGATATCGCCATGTGCGCGAGCTCTGCCGCCTCGGCGCGGATATAATGACCGAGGGCAAAGTTGCGGTTATAAAGGGCGTCGAGACGCTCACGGGCGCGTGTGTGTGCGCCGCCGACTTGAGAGCGGGCACGGCGCTTGCCGTCGCAGGACTTGCGGCGCAGGGCAGCACGACGATAGAAAACGTCAGCCTCATTGACAGGGGCTGGCAGGATATGGAAGAAAAGCTTCGCTCACTCGGAGCGGAGATCGAAAGAGAAAGCTGAAAAGGGGTGTCCCGCATGGAAAACAAAAAAGCACAGCAGCAGAAAACTAAGACTCCGAAAAAGAAAAGACTGAGCAAAAAAGCGAGACGCCGCCGTCGCGTGAGAATAGCGATAGTGACTCTGCCTATTGTTATTGTTGTGCTCGCGGCAGTCGCACTCATCGGCAGTGCGGTGCTGTTCCGCGTGGAGGGCTTTTCTCTCAGCGGAGAGGGCAGATATGACGGAGACGAGATAGTCAGCGCGTCCGGAATAGATATCGGCGACTGCCTGATGTGGATTAATCTCAACAAAGCCGAGGACAGGATAACGAAGAAGCTGCCGTATATTGAGACGGTGACGATAAAGCGCAAGCTGCCGCACACGGTCTCTATAGAATATAAGCAGGCGAAGGTGCTCTACGGCGTCTGCGTTGACGGCACATGGGCGCTGACCGATACGAAATATAAAGTTATCGAGCTGCTCGATTCCGAGCCAGAGAATGTGTCACAGAAAATAAAACTGCCGAAAGCAAAAACTTTTGAACCCGGAAGCGTTATTGCTTTTGAAGTCAAGGACGGTGAAGAGTCTCCGCTCGACACATACAAAAATCTTTTGACCGAGGCGGAAAAGACCTCGCTCAAAGGCAAGATAACCGGCGCGGATGTAAGCAATCCCGCCGCGTTGACGCTTACATATGACGGCAGAATAACAATAAAGCTCGGTGCCTTCACCGATATTCCGGAAAAGCTCAAGCTCGCCGCCGGCGCGGTCGAAAAAGAGGACAGGATCGACTCGACCGAATACGGCACGCTCGACGCAACAATAACGGATAAGGCATATTTCAGACCCGAGGCAAAGAAGAGCGAAACGCCGTCTGCCGAGCAGACAACGGCTGAGATATCGCCGGAACAGGCAGTAGAGTAAGACAGGAAATTTGTTTTGATTTTTTGCTTGTCTTTTTATTGAATGTATGCTAAAATTAATCTATCTGAAAACTAACCGTTTTTTATATATCAGTTTGGGGGTTACGAAATGGCGTTTGAACTCGACAATGACTGCGAGATAACC